>CAZSIK010000041.1:15594-21792 GCA_964606515.1 uncultured Prolixibacteraceae bacterium | reverse complement strand
TGGGAAGGGGTTCTTGAATGTAAGGACTTTGGCCCGGTTGCCAAACAGGTAGTGCCCTGGTATCCCGATTCTGTTCAGAATGAAAAAGAACTTTTCAGTGTTAATGTATGGACACGGGGAATCAACGACGGCAAAAAGCGTCCGGTACTGCTCTGGTTGCACGGGGGTGGATTTCACGTGGGCGCCAGCAACGACCCAATGACTTATGGTGAAGCTTTGGCTAAAAAAGGGGATGTGGTGTTTGTATCGGTAAACCACCGCCTGAACATTCTGGGTTTTCTCGATTTATCGGCTTATGGGGAGAAATATGCCCAATCGGCCAATGTGGGTATGCTCGACATAGTAAAAGCCCTTGAGTGGATCCAAAAAAACGTCGGTAATTTTGGGGGCAACCCATCCGATGTAACCATCGTGGGCGAATCGGGGGGCGGCGGAAAGGTAGGCACCCTCATGTGTATGCCGGCCGCAAAGGGGTTGTTTCATAAAGCCATCATTCAAAGCGGAACCCTTCTGAATACTATGAATAAGGAGAAATCGCAAGCACTGGCCTTAGCCGTTCTTGAAAATCTGGGGCTTACACCTGGCGAGGTTGATAAACTCGATACGATTGCTTATCTTGATCTTGTTAAAGCCGGCAATGAGGCCATCGCCAAAATTTCCGGGCCACGGAGACCCGGGTCTTCAACAATGTTTGGTTTTGCCCCTTCGGCCGATGGGGTTGTTTTGCTACAGCAACCGTTCAGTCCCGGGTTTGCTGAAATTTCTTATCAAATCCCCCTTATGATGGGTTCCACGCTTAATGAGATGATGCCCACATTTTATGGTGAAAAAGACCTGACGATGGAACAGGCAAAAGAACGACTGGCAAAAGAATACGGAAACAATACCGATAAATACATTGAGCATTTCGCAAAGGCTTATCCCGATTATACTCCTCAGGACCTGCTTTCGATTGATAAGGTTTTCAGGCCCTATACCATCCGTACTGCCGATGCAAGGGCTTCAGAGTCGGGCGCCCCATTGTATGTGTATTTCCTGGCATGGAAAAGTGGCGTAGATAATGCATCGAAAGGTTGCTTTCATGGATTGGACATCCCTTTGGCATTCAATACGGTTGACCTTAGGGCCGATTGGACAGGCAATACAGAAGAAGCCTGGAAAATGGCCGATAAAATGAGCTCGGCATGGATTAACTTCATCAAAACAGGAAATCCGAATGTGGAGGGAGTATTGCCCACATGGGAGACCTATACTGCCGAAAACGGTACAACCATGTATTTCGATAACGAATGCAGAATAGTAAATAACCACGACAGGGAGTTGATGAATTTTATCCGACCGGTTAATTAACCCGTTCTTTTGGTTTTACACTAGGTAAATTCAAGGCACTTATTGGGTGAAACCGCACTAGCGCCTTGAATTTATCTTGTTCAAAACCGGAAGAGCAGGGGTTAGGTTGGCTTTTTTTATATTGGCTATAAAGATTATTTTATAAATTTGATACCCCATTCTTGATTAGCGGCTGCCTTGAATAACTTTTCATAAAAAAGAAGTTTGAAGTTATGAAACAATCAGAATTGAGCAAATACATATAGTTCCAAAACCTTAACTGAAGCAAAGTTTGTCTAACATACTTTTGAATAATAGAATCTACTAAATCAAAAAATTACCTCATGGAATCATTCGTTTTCAAAAAGGACCAACTCAATAAAGTTATTAATATCAATCAGGAAGAATCTTTTATAAAGCTTCTCAAAGCAGAAGTGAAAAATTTTCAACTTGACAAATATTACAATTTTCCAATTTCATTAGAACTCTATGAGTTTTTTAGCGATAGTGCTAAGCTGGAAAACATGCTGGTTAAATCTTCTTCAAAACAAAGGGATGGTATTTTTGATATTAGAAACCGTGTTTTAGTTTCACCCAAAACATGGCCAAAGGTTCAAAAGATTGTTTTCAATATTGATGAAAAAGTAATTGGAGATGAAGAATTAACCCTGTTCTATGAAACCCGCAACCTTGATGTTTCAATAGAAGCCCCATGGGCTACTTTCCAAAGACATTTTGAGGAAGATGATAATACCAAAATCCTTTTCTCTGCACCTTTCGGGCAAGGCAAAACTACTTTTCTGAAAGAGTTCTTTAGGTTAGAAAATGAGGGAAAAGGAAATTATGAAGTGTTTCACCTCTTTCCAGTCAACTATGCAGTGGCAAGCAATGAGGATATTTTCCGGTTAATTAAGACCGAGATACTTGTTAAACTTCTTGGAAATCCGACTATCGAATTCAAGAAGGAAAACTTCTCTTATTTGCAAACTCTACCTCAATTTGCACTACAAAAAGCACATAAACTAATGTCGCCTTTCTTGAAAGCACTTCCATTAGTAGGGGAAAGTGCCTTTGGAATTTATAAAAAGTTGGAAGACCTAACTGAGAATTATTTTGTAGAACATGATCAACGCCAAGTTGATGATCGAAAAACTGCAAAAGAATTCATTCAAGATGCTTATGAAGATGAAGGTTCTATTTTTGAAGATAACTTCTATTCTCAATTGATCCGCCAGCTCATCCAACAACTAAAAGACCAGGGTAGACAAACTGTATTGATTATTGACGATACTGACCGTATGGATCCTGAGCATATTTTCAGGATACTAAATGTATTTGCAGCCCATTTTGATGCACCAGAATACCGAAATGGCGATTCGAACAAGTTTGGGTTTGATAAAATTATTATTGTTTGCGACTACGACAACCTGCACAAAATATTCTGTCATAAATACGGCCCAACCACCGATTTTGCTGGGTATATCGACAAGTTTTTCAGCAAGGAGATTTTCAGATACGATAATAGTTTAGCTATTAAAAATTCTATTTCTTCAATTATACCAGAAGAAAACAAGAACTACATTCTTAACTTCGATTTGATCTTGTCCGATCTCGTTCGGACAAACGTCATTTCACTTAGAGAGATCTTGAAAATCAAAAAAAATAACCCCGTAGAAAACGCTGAATCCTTTTACCGAAGTATTCGATACTATAATTTCATTTCAATACTAGGTACAATTCATTTATTTGCTAAACTTTTTAGTACTAAGATATTTTCAGAAAAGGTAAATGCTTGTAGGGATAAAATCACTGCATCTGGTAGCTTCAGACAGGGACATGTTGATTTTCACTATTTATCTTTAGATTTAATTAAAGACATTGTCCTAATAGTAAATTATCATAGATTATCTGAAGGAAAAGAATACAATTTTGAATTCAAAAAGCAAAGTTTTGGAATTACAATAAATAGAAGAATGGGGGAATTCGAAATTGGTTCAATTAAACTTAATGGCAAAGATTACGGTGAATTGTTTTCTGCATCAGATTTCTATGAATTAGTTCTTAACGCAATTGAGAAATACGAAAAGGCGATAACTGAAAAATAAGGCCAGACGAACTTTATACCCGTTTTTCGGTATTTACAGAATGATGGCACTATTGCCTTGAACTTAATTTGTGCAAAACCGGAAGAGCTGGGGGCGTTTACTGCCATAGCCGGCAACTCTGAGTATAACTTGAAAAGGATTGACTGATCAATCGGAATTTCCCCGGATATCATCGCCATCCATGGGAAGATCAAGGAATGGTATAAGGAAAAATCATTGCTAATTGGAAAATAGCAATAAAAATAATATCACTTTTACTATCTTTGTAATGCAGATATCCAATGAAAGTTTTAAAAGTAAAATCAGTAATTGAAGCGCTGGAAGCCGATGGATGGCATTTGTTTATGCACAATGGCACAAGCCACAGGCAATATAAACACCCTGTAAAAAAGGGCAAAGTAACCATTAACGGCAAACTTTCGGATGATGTTTTCGGGTTTATCCTTAACAGCATTGAAAAGCAATCGGGAGTTAAATTTTAACCTTAATTGTACTTACATGGAAACGATAACAGTAACCCTGGCAAAAAGCGAAAACAACTATATGGCGTGTGTTGAAGGCCTCGACGGTTTTGCATGTACCGCCACCACTTTTGAGCAGCTAAAAGTTGAAGTTGAAAGGGGAATTGAATTCCACATTAAAGGCATGAAAGCCGATAACGATCCGGTACCTGCAAACTTTGAAAAACCATACAGTTTAAAATTTAAGTGGGATGTTGAAAGCCTGCTGTTTTACTACGATGGCATTATTACACGCGCCACGCTCGAAAGGCTTACCGGTATTAACCAACGGCAATTGGGGCACTACGCAACGGGCCGTTCCAAACCCAGGCCAATGCAACAAAAACGGATTGAACTGGCTTTACACAAATTGGGGAACGAACTCATTTCGGTGTCGTTGTAAAATGTTTTGAATCATAATTATTCTGTACTAATTATAAATACAAAAGCCTGTCAATCAACTTGACAGGCTTTGTATTTGTGCCCAGAACAGGACTCGAACCTGCACGACCTTACGGACACTAGTCCCTGAAACTAGCGCGTCTACCAATTCCGCCATCTGGGCAATGTGTGTTGAACTTAGGCTGAAAACCAGAAGGGTGTACCTTTTAACTCTTACTTTCTGGGTTCAGCGGGTGCAAATATAAATATTTTCAGTAAACCCAATCCTTATTGAGCCGATTTTTTAAAACCTTTTTTATTCTTCGATTCCGAAACAGTATTCTTTACTTTTCCTTGAGGTGTTGGTTAAAGTATTGGAATATTTTCTGAAATAAGTGGTTCCGGGTATTGCCTCCGTAAATGCTGTGGTTTCGGTTGGTGTAATACTGCATGTCGAATTGAAAATCGGCCTGTACCATGGCCTCGGCAAATTCGTAGCTGTTCTGCAGGTGTACATTGTCGTCGGCGGTTCCATGGATCAACAAAAAATTCCCTTTCATGTCCTTTGCTAGCGTTAGGGGCGAATTGTCGTTGTACCCGTCGGGGTTATCGCGGGGAGTACGCATGAATCGTTCGGTGTAAATGGTGTCGTAAAAGCGCCAGTGGGTTACCGGAGCAACCGCGATACCAGTGTTGAAAATCCCGTTTCCCCGGGCCATGCAAAGGGCGGTGGTAAAGCCTCCATAACTCCATCCCCAGATCCCGATCCTGTCTTTTTCTACATAGGGGAGGGTTTGTAAGTACCTGGCGGTTTCAATCAGGTCGTCCGATTCGAGTTTGCCCAGCTGAAGGTAGGTGCATTTTTTGAATTCTTCACCTCTTCCTGCGGTTCCCCTTGGGTCGACCGAAACAATTAAGTATCCCTGTTCTGCAAGAAAATAATGCCAATCGGGTCCCCATTGGTCAACCACCTCTTGGGAGCCAGGGCCACTGTATTGGGTAATGATAACCGGGTATTTCTTTGTTGAATCAAATTCGGAGGGCTTGATCATGTACCCGTTAAGGTAGATATTCGTTACGGTAGGTATTTTGATAAAACTAAATGTGGGCCAACTGTAGCTGCTGATTTGTTCTTTCAATGTCTTGTTTTCCTCCAAAACATAGAGCTCTTTGCCATTACGGTCGAAAACCGACACCATTGGCGGGATGCTGGCCGAAGAAAAGTAATTGATGTAATAGTTGAAATTGGCACAGAATACGGCATGATTGGTCCCTTCTCTGCCCGAAACCAACCGGTCGGTTTTTCCGTCGAGGCTTTGAGCATATACCTCACGGTTAAGCGGCGATTTCCGGGCGGCCTGATAAAAGAAGAGTTTCCGGGCTTCGTCGTACCCGTAAAAGCGGGTAACATCAAAGTCGCCTGAAGTGATTGGCCCTACAATAAAACCGTTGTTCCGGTACAGATACAGGTGATTCCAGCCGTTGCGTTCGCTCAATACCACAAAATGTTTTTGGTCGTTCAGGAAACGGAATTGGTCGAGAAATCCCTGGTCGATGTAGCGACGGTTTTTTTCGGTCATGATGGTTCTCGAATCGCCAGTATTCGGGTTGGCAAACAAGATATTAAGCTCGTTCTGCAGGCGGTTCAGCCTGAAAATGGCCAGGTCTTTGCTGTCGGGGGTCCATAGCAACTTGGGGATGTAGAGATCGTCGTTTTTGCCGATATCCATCAACAAGGTGGTTTTCGATTTTAGCTCGTGAACATGGACCGATACCTTGGCATTTTTTTCTCCGGCTTTAGGATATCGAAGCCTGGTTTCGCCAGGATAGAGAGTGTACTCCGATTTTTCGGGCGACAATCCCTTATAAAACAAAAATTTGTA
>CAZSIK010000041.1:13579-15584 GCA_964606515.1 uncultured Prolixibacteraceae bacterium | reverse complement strand
CCATTCGAAGGCCTTGCTGTATTCAAACTCTTCTTCGTATACCCAGTCGGGCACCCCGTTGATGATTTCATTTTTCTTCCCATCGGTGGTAATGGCATACTCGGTACCAAAACGCATGGTTTTAATAAACAGGTTGTTATCTCGCACAAAAGCTACCCGTTCCCCATCGGGCGAAAGGGTCGCTTCCCTCTGAGGTCCAAATTCCGAAACCGGGTAAAAACGGCTGGTGTAGAAATCCCAAATGTAATACTCGGCCATCGACGAATAGCGGTGAATTTTTACCTCTTGGGTTCTGAGCAGAATGCGTTGCTCGTTCGTGCAGAACTCGAATTTTGAAAATGTTTTGAGAGGGGCATCTTGTATTTTTGCCAGGTCAAGAAGCACTTCAACTTCTTTACCCGTTTTAAAATTGTACTTGACTATTTTGGTGTTTTCTACGATACGTGCAAAATGAATCCCATCGTTTAGGGGTTTTATCTCTTGTTGAGGTGCAGGTGAAAATGTTTTATTCGAAATGAAATCATCCAGTGAAAGTGGTTTAAGTTCCTGACTGTATGCTATGTTGAAGAAAAGTAACCCCCCAAAGGCCAATAACAAAAATCTCATGATTCAATTATTTTATCTGTAAGCAAAATTGTTCTCGTTATACTACAAAAATATAATTGTTTGACTTGTTTTCTTTGCTTGCTTGCTTAAATAACACAAAATATCCATAAAATAGTGTGGCGAATTAAAAATAATCGACAAGGTAGTGTAAAATAAAAGGTTGAAAAGCCTAAAATTTTATTCAAGCCAAGTCGCTGATAAGTTGTTAATGTATATCTTTGCAACCTGTTTTAAAAAAGCGGAAAATGATCAAAATCACGTTGCCCGATCAAAGTATCAGGGAGTTTGAAAGCGGAATTACAGGTTATGAAATTGCTCAAGCCATCAGTCCACGGCTGGCAAAGGAGGTTCTGTCGATTGGAGTGAATGGGGAAACACTCGATTTGAGCCGTCCGATTCATACCGATGCTGCTATTGTACTTTATAAATGGGAAGACAAAGAGGGAAAGCATGCTTTCTGGCACTCTTCGGCCCACCTGATGGCCGAGGCCATCGAAGCTTTATATCCGGGCACCCGCTTTGGAATTGGTCCTTCAATCGAAAATGGCTTTTATTACGACATCGATCTTCCTGAAGGAAAGACCATTTCAGATAAAGACCTTGAAGCAATCGAGAAGAAAATGTTGGAACTGGCCAGGATGAAAAGCCCTATCACCCGTTCCGAAATATCGAAAGCCGATGCCCTTGCCTTATTTTCTGCCAAAGGCGATCCTTATAAGGTAGAATTAATTTCAGAGCTTGAAGATGGCACCATCAGCCTTTATCGTCAGGGGAATTTTACCGATTTATGCCGCGGCCCTCACCTTCCCGATACCGAACCCATCAAAGCCATTAAACTGTTGAGCATTGCCGGTGCATACTGGCGGGGCAGTGAAAAAAACAAAATGTTAACCCGCATCTACGGGATCTCTTTCCCGAAAGCCAAACTTCTGGAAGAATACCTGATTTTGTTGGAAGAAGCAAAAAAACGCGACCATAGGAAAATTGGAAAGGAAATGGAACTCTTTACTTTCTCTCAGGAAGTAGGGATGGGTTTACCCCTATGGCTTCCTAAAGGAACTGTTCTTCGCGAGCAGTTGGAATCCTTTCTCAAAAAAGTACAAAAGCGTTTTGGTTATCAACAGGTAATGACCCCACATATTGGCGACGTGAGACTGTATAAAACTTCTGGCCATTACGAAAAGTACGGTAAGGATTCATTTCAGGTAATCCATACCCCTCAGGAAGGCGAAGAATACCTTCTGAAACCGATGAACTGCCCCCACCATTGCGAAATTTACCGTTCGAAACCACGGTCTTATAAAGACCTTCCCGTTAGAATGGCCGAATTTGGCACCGTGTACCGTTACGAACAAAGCGGCGAGCTGCACGGCCTTACCCGGGTGAGAAGCTTTACCCA
>CAZSIK010000041.1:0-13569 GCA_964606515.1 uncultured Prolixibacteraceae bacterium | reverse complement strand
GGATGATGCACATATTTACTGTACCCCCGACCAGCTTAAAGATGAATTTAAAAAGGTAATTGATATTATCTTCATCATTTTCAAGGCATTGGATTTTAAAGAATACACGGCCCAAATTTCATTGCGCGACCCAAAAAATACTGAAAAATATATTGGTAGCGACGAGAACTGGGCCAAAGCCGAGAAAGCCATCATCGAAGCCGCAGCCGAAAAGGGTCTCAATACGGTTACCGAAACCGGCGAAGCTGCTTTCTACGGGCCGAAACTCGACTTTATGGTGAAAGATGCCGTGGGCCGTAGCTGGCAACTGGGAACCATACAGGTCGACTACAACCTGCCCGAGCGCTTCAACCTTGAGTATACCGGTTCCGACGACCAAAAACACCGTCCGGTGATGATTCACCGCGCCCCCTTTGGTTCAATGGAACGTTTTGTAGCTGTTTTGATTGAACATACCATGGGAAAATTTCCGCTTTGGCTTACCCCTGATCAGGTTGTGGTGATGCCCATCAGCGAAAAATATAACGATTACGCACAAAAAGTTTCAAATATTTTAAATATTTACGATATTCGCACCGTTGTTGACGACCGTAACGAAAAGATTGGCAGGAAGATCAGAGACAACGAACTGAAACGGATCCCGTTCCTGCTGGTGGTAGGCGAAAAGGAAGAAGAAACCGGAAGTGTGGCCGTACGAAAGCAAGGACAAGGCGATCAAGGAGTGATGACCATTGAAGAATTTTCGAAAATGATTGAAAATGATATTAAAGAACAATTGGCTTCGATTTATAATACAGGTACTAACTAAATTAGGAGGACAAAACTATAGCACCTAGAGAGAACATTATCATTAAAAAGCGGGACGAAGGTCAGCCCACTTATCGTATCAATCATCAGATCAGGGCACGCGAGGTGCGGGTGGTTGGCGAAAATATCGAAAAACCTGAGGTTTATCCTTTAAGCGTGGCCTTAAAAATGGCCGATGAACTGGAACTCGACCTGGTCGAAATTTCACCTACAGCCATTCCTCCGGTCTGTAAAATTATCGATTACCAGAAATTCTTGTATCAGCAGAAAAGGAAACAAAAGGAAATAAAAGCCAAGGCGGTAAAGGTCGTGGTTAAGGAAATCCGTTTCGGACCCAATACCGATGACCACGATTTTAATTTTAAACTGCGCCATGCCGAAAAGTTCCTCGCTGAAGGAGCCAAGGTGAAAGCGTATGTCTTCTTTAAAGGAAGGTCGATCCTCTTTAAAGAACAAGGGGAAATTTTACTTCTGAAATTTGCTGCAGAACTCGACGACGTAGGCAAGGTGGAGCAAATGCCCAAATTGGAAGGAAAACGAATGATCATGTTTATTTCACCTAAGAAAAAGAAATGATTGTTAGGTAATAAATTTTAAATAAGTAGGATAATGCCCAAAATGAAAACCAATGCCGGGGCAAAAAAACGTTTCAAGCTTACCGGCACAGGAAAAATCAAAAGGAAACATGCTTTTAAAAGTCATATCCTGACCAAAAAAAGCACGAAACGTAAACGCAACCTTACTTACTTTGGCTTAGTCGATAAAACCGACGAAACCAATGTTAAGAAAATGCTTGCTTTAAAATAATTCTTTTTGAACGAGAGTATTACAGAGTGATTAACCGGAGTGAATTAGCCTAAAGATCGCGCATTAACGCGACGCTAACCACTCGAAAAACAGAAGTTATGCCAAGATCAGTTAACAACGTTGCTTCAAGGGCACGTAGAAAAAAAGTCCTTAAACTAACCCGCGGAAATTTCGGGTCAAGGGCTAATGTGTGGACAGTTGCAAAAAATACCTGGGAAAAGGGGATGCAATATGCCTACCGCGACAGAAAAAGAAAGAAAGGTCATTTCAGGGGACTGTGGATACAGCGTATCAACGCTGCCGTACGTCCCGAAGGTTTGAACTACTCTACCTTCATCAATCTTCTAAAACAAAAGGACGTGGTGATCAACCGGAAAGTTTTGGCTGACCTTGCCATGAACAACCCGGAAGCGTTCAAAGCCATTATCGAAAAGGTAAAATAGTTTGGAGTAATTCTTAGGTGAACAATAAACAACAAAAGGCTGTCTGAAAAGGCAGTCTTTTCTTTTCTTAATTATTGCAATGATTTTTAAAGGCTTTCCTTATTCGTTTAAAATTGGCGGCACCCCAAGTTCTTCCATCATTTCCTCGGTTTTAGGATTTTTATACCGTAAATCCCAGCGGAGCAGTACTTCAAAGGTGCCGTTGTGATGGTTCCTTAAACGGGTATGATTCAGGTCGTACGAGAAACCAATCTTCATGTCGCTGAACTGGAATTGGGCATAAGCACCAAAAGAATCACTAAGCCGGTACAGGGTTCCAAACGTGAATTTATTGTCGAAATGAAAAGCAAAATCAAAATCGGCTGTAATGGGGGCACCGGCAACCATAATGGTGGTCAGGGCCGGTTGAAACACAATGGTTTGATTTATGGGTAAACTGTATGAACCATGCAGGAAATAGTGCCTTTCTTCCCTGCTCTTTGTGGTAAATACATTATCTTCTTTGTTGTACGGATTCTGGAGCAGACGGGGTATCGAGAAGCCAAAATAGTAATTGTCGGCAAACAGGAAGCCCCCCACACCAAAGTTGGGCATAAGCCTCGTGAAATCGCCATAGGTAAGAATGTAGCTGTCGTCGATGTGGTAACGGTCGAGATCGGTGAGCTTTCCCTGAAGGTAATTGAACCCGGCTTTAAGTCCCAGACTTGCTTCTAATTTATCGGTAAGCCTGAATTTGTACCCGTAATTGAAAAATAAGCCCAGGGTGGCTGTGGGGATGGTGTAATCGTAGATAAAATCAATCCCGCCCGAAACATGAAGACTGTCGAAAGGCCAGCTATAAGTCAGCGAGGCGGTAGTGGGTGCCCCTTCAAACCCAAGCCATTGCTTGCGGAAAATTGAGGTTAGCGAGGGATAGCCACGAACGGCTGAATAGGCTGGGTTTACCGACAACAGGTTGTTCATATACTGCGAATAAACCGGGTCCTGTTGCGCCTTGGCCGTTAGGGCCGGCAACAGGAAGAACAGCAGCACTACTGCCCGCTTCATCATAGCCAATATGTTCAACCTTTTCTTCATTCTTTAATTCATCGGAACAGGTAAATAAAACCAGCCTGGCGGTTTCTTCCCTGATTGTACTTCAATACATAATAATAGGTTGCCGCAGGCAGGGGTTTGTCGCCGCCCAGGCTACCCTTGTTCGAAAATCCGCCCCACGAGTTGTTGTATCCCCGCATCGAGTAGACGATATGCCCGTAGCGGTTATAAATTTCGAGTATGCTTTCGGGGTAATATTCTATTCCGTCAATAATCAGCACATCGTTTTTGGTGTCGTCATTGGGGGTAATAATTTCGGGCACACGCAATTCTTCGACCAGGAACACGATGTAGGCCGAACTGCTGTTGCCGCAAGGGGTGGTAATGGTGTAGGCCATGCTGTCGCGCCCGACGAACGAGGCCTCGGGCTGGTAAGCCACTGTGTTATCGGTACCGAGAGTTACCGTACCATTAGAGGGATTATTGTAAGTACCAATTGTTGGGGTAAAGTACCCCAAATCGTTGAGCAGGGGTTCTGCTTCGACTTTGATTCCCGGGTAGGTCCGTACGGTATCTGAAACCGCGGTAACAGGCGCTTCGGCAGGCGATTGAATGGTTACCAAAGCCTGGTCTGAACCTCCTTCGTTGTCAAAGATGGTATAGCGGAAACTGTCGGATTCGCAGGTTTCGATCAGGGGAATGTAGGTGAACAATCCTCTTGCCGTATCGTAGCGAAGAGTGCCATAATCTGGCTGGGTGTAGGTGGTGAGCGAAGGTACAATAAAACCATCGGGATCGGGATCTTTGTCGTTGGCCAGCACATCGATTGCAGTTTCTTTGCCAAATTCGGGAGTAACCAGATCGTTGTTGGCTACGGGAGGAGTATTCTTTTGAACGATGTTGATGTACACCCATGCCGAATCGCTTTGCCCCCAAATGTTGATGGCGCGGTACATCAGCGAGTCGGGTTGCTCGTTTGGCCTTGTATAGTAATGGGCTTCGGGCGTATAGGAGATCATAAAATCATTGGTAGGTGCAGCCATAGCATGTTTTGGCGGATATATAATATATATAGTGTCGATGGTGCACCTTTGCTTGTCGATAATAGAGTCGTTTGCCAATACATCCAACATGTTATTTTTGCTGTTCTCGTCTACGTCGAAGCGATCTTTATTGGTAATCAGGTTGTTTCGATCGAGAACCGGGAAAATCAGCACTTTCCCGATGTCGTACAGCGAGCTGGGATCGTCGATCCGGTAGGTAAACCAGGCTGAACACCACTCTATTGAATCGGCTTTTAAGGTGATGGTGCTATCGGCATTGAATGCGATGGATAAACTCTCAAATCCTCTTTCTATATAATTTCGCTTCAGATGTATGGTATCGCCGTCTACATCGTAATCATTATTCAGAAGGTCAGAGAAGCTGATCCGGGTTTCGTTGTTCGGCTCATTCCAGGTAACGGTGTCGTTGAGGGCCACCGGGGCATCGTTAACCGGGGTAACGGTCATGTACACGGTGAGCAGGATATTGGGGACTTCAGCCGAGATCAGCTTCAGTTTAAAGTAATCGGGGCCGTGATAATCAGGATCGGGGAAATAGATCAGGCGGTTCCCGTTTTCGCCAAGTTCTATCGTTCCGTTTTCGGGGGCAATCAATGTATCGATACCGCTAATGGCAGTATACAGGTTTAGGGTAGCCAGAATTTGGGGCAGGTTCAGGGTATCGGGAGTGTCTTCGGGGGTGATGCGTTTTTCAACCAGGTTGCGGCCCAGGTCAATTTCGATCTTCACCGATGCTTCAGTACATTCGTTTCCGTTATCACAAATTCTATATATAAGCGAATCGAAACCCTTGTTGATGGCGGGTTCATAGAGCAGGGAGCCGGTTTGCGGATCGATGCTGACCAGCCCGTTCACAGGATTTTGGATCACCGTCAAAGAAGAGTTGAGCAGATACCCGTCTGGATCGTAATCGTTGCCCAAAACCAACAAGCGGTTGGGGCGGTTCTCAATAATGGCGAAATAATCGTTGTTGGCAACCGGGGGCAAGTTTGCCGGACTGATCCACAGGTTGATGTCGGCCATGTCGCAACTGGTATCGGTATCGCAAACCATGTAGCGCATCAGGTCGGTTCCCCAGTACCCCTCGTTGGGTTGGTACCGGTTGTCTGTCGGGTTGTACTCGCCCCGCGAAGGCAGGTGGGTTACCGCGAAACTGGCAGAGTTGATCGCCCCGTTAATTACATAATCGTTGTCGAGCGGATGAGGATGATCCAATTCCAATTGTTCGTTCATCTTCATGCTGTATCCATCGTTTACCGCGAAAATATTGAAAGGCAGGAAGCCAACCAGAACGGTTACCTGGGCTTCATCGCAAGTGGGTTCAACAGGGTCGTTGTCGCAAACGGTATAGGTAAACGTATCAGTTCCCTTGAAGTTGAGGTTATGTTTATAAAGTACTTTTCCTGTAAGGAGGTTATACGTTGCTGTTCCATTTTGTGCTTTGCCCAGCTGCACTGAATTCGGGTCGGGTTTACCATCAGGATCGAAATCGTTGTCGAGAATATCAATTTCAACAGGATTTCCCATTAGGGTAAACACGGCATCATCGTTGGCAATGATCGGATCGTTTAACGGGGTGATGCTGAGGTGTACTTCGGCCTGGTCGCAAATCCCCTCGGCCGTACAAATGGTATAAACCAGCTTGTCGGGGCCAAAGTAGTTTTTGTAGGGGGTATAGAGTAAAGAAGTATCAGCGGGATTCACGTTGATGTATCCATGCCTGGGATGCACTTTGATGTTGAACGAAAGCGGGTAGGGCACATAGCCATTCAACGTGTCGTTCCTAAGTACTTTAAATGAAACCGGTGTATCTTCAACGGTTTCAACCCGGTCGTTTTGGGCAAACAAGGTGCTTTTATGGAGTATGTTGATCGATACAATTATATAGACTGTTTCTCCTGAAATATCATTAAGCTGATAAACCAGTTCATCGAAATTTTCAGGGGTATTGGTGGCGGTATAAAAAATGGAATCGTTTTTAAAGTCTGCATTTCCCAACGCAGGACTCTTTATTATTTTCAGCGATTCGCGGTCAATCCCGTCGTCGGTATCGAATGCCCTGCTGAAGGGATCGAAGCTCACGGTTTCACCCACCAGTACATTAAGCACGGTATCGATGCCAAAGGGAGGATCGTTCACCTCCAAAACATTAATATAGATCCAGCCATCATCGCACGATCCACCGGTGTCGCACAGATAATATTGAAGACTGTCGCTCCCGGTAAAATCTTTTTCGGGCCGGTAGAAAATTTCCATTGAACTTGTATTGGCCGAAGCAGTTCCATGTTTGGGCTTGCCTATTATTCTGATCGAGGTCGTATCGATATTCCCCATCCCCGAATTGTCGAGGTCGTAGGTTTTCGGGGTAAGCAAAAGATAGCTGTCTTCATCGATACTCACAGTGGTATCGAGCGCGCTAAGGGGTGAATTCATCCCAACAATAATTACATAGAGTTGAGCCTTGCTTGTAGCACCAAGGATGTCGCTTACGGTAAATTCAAAATTTTCCTGAGAACGTTGGTTGGGTCCCAGCTTTTCTACTGTTTCAAAATCGGGGGTAAATACCACCTGCCCTGTTGAATCCCAATTTAAGGTTCCAAAGTCGCGTTTCAGTGTTTGGTTTGTCGTCCCATCGATCTGGGTGATTTGTAAGGTGTCGTTGGTGTCGTAATCGAAGGTGTGGATCAAAATACCCGGCGCATTTTTAACTACCGGGGTCCTGCTGTCCTTAACGTAAATGGTATCGGAATAAGCCACGGGGGCGTTGTTCTTCCCGATAATCGAAATATAGATCGTACTGGTAGCCGTCGAATCCCAATCGTCGGTGATGGTGTACTCGAAAACTTCTTCAAGCCGTTCGTTTTCTTTCAGGGCCCTTGAAATCAGGGTGTCGGGATAGTATATAAAACTGCCGTCGGGGTTCCAAAATATTTCGCCGTAATTGCCTGTTGTCGATGAAGCTAAGTTGGCTCTAGCCCCAAAGGAGTTTTCTTTATTTAAAGTTGAAATGGAGGCCGATTTGCCAATTTGTTCCACCAGCGAGGTAATAAAGAATTCCTCGCTATCGACATCGTAATCGTTATAGGTGATGTGTTCCCCTCCCTCGACCGTTTCTTCAATTGCATTGTATTCAATGGTTTCGTAATACACCGGGTTGGCCACGGGTGGGTCGTTCACCCCGATGATTTCGAACAGGAGCTGGGCCGAATTACTTGCGCCGTAAGGGATATCGGCCAGGGTGAACGTGAAGGCCTGCACCGCGGTATCGCCATACGCCAGGCGGGCAGTAGAATCAAGGTTGTTCACGAAGGTATAGCTGCCATCGCGGGCCCAGGTAAGGTTGCCGTATTTTCCTTTAACCATCACTTCGTTCGACTGGTTCATCAACGATACTTCAAGCGTATCGCCATCTACATCGTAAGCATAGTTCGGATTCAACAACGAAAGGGAATCGCTTGCCCCGATCGCGAGGGTTTCGGTTTTTTCCATAATCGAATGGAACACATTCCGTGCAAGCGGCGGATCGTTTTCCCCTTCAATAGTAATTTTTATGCTTGCACTGGCAGTAGCTCCGTGTGGATCGCTTACGGTATAGGTGAACTCATCGCTAATCTGGCGGCCGTGTTTGAGCGAGTCAACCGCAGCGATATCGGGAAGGTAGGTGATTGTTCCGTTGCTCAGCCATTTCAAACGACCATATTTCCCTGTTACGGTTTTTAGAGTATCCCCATTAATTTCAATTAATAACAAGGGGTCGCGGTCGACATCATTTACTGATAGTAAAACAGTACTGTCGATGCTTTCGGTTTCTTCCGAGATGATGAGGTTTATCTCGCGGGCAATAGGGTCATCGTTTACACCAACAACAGTAATGGTAAGTGTATCAGTATCAGTAGTGTTGTGTTGGTCGCGGATTTGGTACGGGAACTTGTCGAAAACCTGTTCCCCTTGTGCCAGGGTATCGGTAGTCTCATAGCCCAAGATAATCCTGTATTTGTACGAACCATCGGAGCCCCATTCGATGGTTCCGTAATTCCCTTTGTAAGAGAACCCCGATGAAACCCAGTTTACCGAGACCAGGAAGAGGGTATCCCCACGGTCGATGTCCTTGTCGTTATCAAGCAATCCCTGTCCTGGTATGGATTGTATCGATTGTTGGTCTTCATAAATGGTATTTTGGTCGGGGAAGGCAACAGGGGCATCGTTTTCGCCGATCAGTACAAGGTGGAGCCAGGCTTCGGCTTGAGATCCATAGGGCTGGTCGGCAATTACATAGTGCATCGAGTCGTGGGCAAAAGCGCCAAGGGGCAGGGTGTCGAGGTTCTTGTCCATAGCCCGTTGGTAGATGAGCTTCCCCAGTTCGTCCCAGCCTATGGTGGCAAACTGGCCTTCAACCGGTGAAGTAGTTGAATTGTGCAGCTGGATCACCCCGAAGGGATCGTACTCCACATCTTTATCATTGTACAAAAGCCTTTCTTCTTCTTTAAAATATTCAAGCAATGCAATATTATCTTCCTTCACCCTTATGGTATCGTTTAATGCGACAGGGGCATCGTTGATCCCGGTGATGTCGAAGAAATGGCAGGCGAATGCTGTCGAATCCTGACCCTCGTATCCGCCCATCGGGAACTGGTCGCGGACCACATAGCAGAAAGTATCCGTTACAATTTGGTTTTCTTTTAGTTGGTGTATCCATTCGTAAGTTGAGTACACGAAGGTTCCGTCCCATTTCCAGGTAAGCCGGCCGTATTTCCCGTCGATGGTTTCAGTTTCCTGCTGGTTTACCTTAATTATTCCGAATTCGTCGCCATCGATATCATAATCGCCACGCAGCATACCGGTCTCCCTTGAGTTTTTCACCAGTTGAGGGTCATTTTCGGTAAGGGCTTCGCGCTTGTCGCGCAACACGGGAGGGTCGTTCTGCCCTTGTATCAGAATGGTTAATTTCGCTTCCCCTTCTACATGATAGGGGTCGGTAACCTTATAAGTAAATACATCCTGTACAAGCATCGAACGGTTCAGGCTGTCGACCACCTCATTGTAAGTGGTATAGGTATAGGCCCCGGTGCTATCCCACTTCAGTATGCCATATCTTCCGAAGGCTATCCCTTGGTCTTGGTCGTTGATCGAGGCTATAAGCTTGTCCTTGTCGGGGTCGTCGTCGTTCGACAACAAACCTTCGGATTCTGATCTTTCTGTGATATGTTGATCTTCCAGGATGCTTAAGGTATCGTTGTTTGCAAATGGGGGGTCATTGATCCCAATAATGGTGAGCACCAAAGTGGCTGTATCGGTGGCACCATGCTCGTCGGAAACGATGTACCAGAAATAGTCGTAAATAAGCGAATCTTGAGCCAGGGTAAATACCGAATCGCCTGGAAAGTAAGTATAACCTCCGTCTGTATTCCATTGCAGGGTGCCGGTTAAACCTGTTGCCATCCCTAGGGTATCGCCGTTAATTTCTTTTACATTGATTGTGTAATGGTCGTCGGGATCGTTGTCATTGTATAACAGGGCCGGCTTCTGGTTGTATGCGATGCTAACCGGTTTCCTGTTTTCGTAGAAAGTAAGCGAATCGGTAATGGCTACGGGTTTGTCGTTCAGTCCACCAACATAAATGATTAGGGTGGCAGTGTTGCTGATGGCCTCATTTTCGTCTTGTAGGGTATATACGAAGGTATCGGTAAGGGTATCGCCCAGGGCCAGATGAATTGCACGCTCATCGGGGGTGTATTCAAATTCCCCGTTGAGCTTCCATTTGAGGTAACCCATTTCCCCGTTACTTGCTGCATACGGATTATAAGGAGAACCATTGACCTGGTACATTTCGAAGGCATCGCCATCAATATCATAATCGTTCGAAAGCATACCTTCGTTTGGGTACAGGGTAATCGCATCGTTCTGGTTGGTGAAACAACTATCGTTTTCGGCCACCGGAGGATCGTTACGCCCTTGAATGCGGATGGTAATTATGGCTGCTGCTGTGGCCTCTGATGAATCGGAAATCATATAGTCGAATACATCCTCGACTAATTCATCTTGTTTCAAGGTATCGATGCCATTGTTCAGTTGATAACTTGTGGTCCCATCGGCTCCCCAATGCAGTGTGCCGTATACTCCTTGTATAGTGGTAACAGTATCGTTTTGAACATACAACACAAAAAATTCCTCCTCATCCACATCCGAGTCGTTGTTCAATATCGATTCAAAAGTACTTTCTTTATCCTTTTCAGTGATTTCAAAAAGGTCGTCTTGAGCTACAGGTTTGTCGTTCACAGGCGCAAGCACTATGGTTACAATGGCCTCGCGGCATAAGGGTTCCGGGTCGCAAAGCTTGTACTTAAACTGAACTTTACCATGAAAATCCTGGTTTGGGGTAAATACAAGCGTACCGTAGGACGAAAGATCAATCGTTCCATTTTGCCCTGCTGTGCCTTCATCAACCAGGCTTAACGTAAGTTCATCATAGGTATTGTCGATGTCGAAGTCGTTGTCTCTTACCGAGACTCCTGCCAGTTTCTGATCTTCGTCGATATAGAAAGTAGTGTCGCGGGCTACAGGCGGATCGTTCACCGGGGCTATATATAGGAAAACGGTATCGGGAATAAGGGCCCAATCGCTGCCATCGAAGCCGTTGTAAAGGAACCAGGTTTTCCCGTTCCAGTCTGTATCTGGTTTGAACCGGATAAATTGGATCTCGTTGAGGTGAAAATCACGAGGGGCATCAATCGGGTTTCCCCTGAAGGTTAAAGTGCCATTCTCTGGAAGCGAAAGCACCTGGATTTTTGTAAGTGCGTCGTATTCATCTTCATCCTCGAAAGGTCCTCCTACCGATATTTTACTGCTGAAGTCGGCTGGCTTAAACGGCATTTCGGTGTCTTCAGTACCGTTTTTATCTACGGAATGAACAATAGGCGGGGTGTTTTTAAACGTCAGTTCAATTCGGGCGGTATCAGTATCCATGCCATCGGAAACAATCCAGTCGGCAATCGTAATGCCTTCAAATCCTTTGGCTGGAGTGAAGGTGACATGGTTTAGCCCGTTAACAAAAGGAATGGTTGAGGTGAATTCACTCACAGTATTCCCATTAACCCTCCAGATCCCTTCACTTGAAGCAGGAAGATTCCGCAGCACGAAGGTAAGGGGCTGGTCGTATTGGTCGGGATCGGAAAAGTGTTCCCTGAATTCTTGTTGCTGGAATGTCTGAACCTTATCTTCTTTCAAATCAATCCTGATGATGTCGGTAAGTACAGGCTTGCGATTCAGGTAATTGATCACGACACGGGCTGTATTCGCTCCCGGGTTGTAGTCATCGGAAGCGGTCCACCTGATTACGGCTTCACCTCCATAACCCGGTGCGGGGACAAACTGTAGACCACTTCCCTGTTCAAGCGAAAGGGAGTCGATTTCAAGAGGGGCTGTTACAGTTACTCCGTTAAGGTAAAGCCTGCCTTTGCCGGCATCAGGCAGTTCAGTAACGGTTAACCTGGTAATCCGTAGCCACGACCAGATTCCTTCGGTGGTAAAATGGTCGTTGAACAGGGACTTCGGAAAGGTAATTGTACTGTCTTTATTGATGTTGATGAAAATGTCGTCAAGGATAGCTGCTTCGGGGTAAGGGGCAATCGTAACCGTTACTGTTGCTGGTAGAAGCGATTGATCGATGCCATCGTTCCCGTGCCACAAAAACTGAGTAGTTCCAGTGTAATTGGGCTCAGCTTCGATGGTGAGTTGTGGGATATCGCTCGAATTGATTACCTGCCCGGCGCTTACCGGAACTCCATTTAGTTTCAGTATGGCATTAAGGGGAAGGGTTTCAATTTTAATCGAGATCATCGATTGATAGGCCGAATCGTTGTCGGAGTAATGCTGTTCAAAATCTTCAAGCCTGAATGTAAAAGTGGTTGAAGTCAGGAACATGATAGCAAAATCAGTAACTGCCGGCGGATTGTTGAGCACATTGAAGGTTTCCGTGACCGAGGCAGTACAACCGTTGTCGTTGGTAACGGTGAGTGTGGCCGGGACTGCATTCTGCATGTTGTGATAAACCGTGCTTACCTGCGGGAGGTTTCCTGGCGCTTCGGGGTTCCCAAATGGGAAATTCCATTGATAACTATTGATCTTTGTGCCGAAATCGGTGGTCGAAAGGCTGTTGAAAGTTACAAGCCCGCCCCGGAATACAGGTTGCGGTCTGTACTCCAAGGCTGCTTGCAGGTTGTTGATATTTACTGTACGGTATGTAGAGTCGGTGCATAATTTATCGTCGGTAGCTATTAGCCATGAATTTAACGGATTACCTTTAAATGCATCTGAATAGGAGTGGGTAGTGGTGCTCAAGTTCCCTGCTGAAGTGCCATCTCCGAATTTCCATTGCAAATTGGTGATGGGGCCATTCAACGAAGTGGCGGTACTGGTAAACCGTATTTCCTGGCCCGGGCACACCAGGCTATCGCCGAGGTCAAAACTTGCATCAAGGTTGGCTTTACCGTAAACCCTCCAGCCATCGGTTACGGTAACGGTATCGCTACAGCCGGCTCCGCTGGTGACGATAAGCGAAACCGAGTACCATGCTTGCGATTTAAAAGCGTAGCTGGGATTTTTCACCCCGGTTATAATAGTATTGTCGGGGAAAAGCCATTTCCATTGGGTCACTTCAAAATTGGGGTCGGTAGTCTGGCTGGTATCGGTAAATCGAACAGGGATTCCTTCACAAATTTTATTGTAGTTCGAAGTAAACCCTGCTATTGGAGGGGTGCTTGTATAAATGGGGCCAAGCTGGGTGTTTTCGTAGGCATATGTTCCGCAAACTGGATGACTCAAAAGGACAAATGGTGTTTGTTTTCCCGAAAGCGTATAATTGTATTCGGTTTGTAAAAATTGAACTCCTTCCGGAACCGGATCGTTTTGTGTGTTTCCATCGCCGTAATCCCAGGTAATCGATTCTACCTTCCTCATGTTCGAAACCGTGAACAATACCGGGTTTGGGGCGCAACCTAATTTTTTGTCGTAGCTGAATTCTCCGTAGGCCCCATCGGCAAAAATGTAGTCGGTCTTGGTAGTGGTATGACTGCATCCTCCTTTGAAAACAACGGTAAGCGATACCGTGAAATAGCCAGGAGAAGAATAAAAATTACGTGGGTTTCGTTCTTTAGAGGTGTTTCCATCGCCGAAAACCCAAATATAGTCCTGTACATCCTCGTCGTTCACCTCAGCCTGAAAGTAAGCGAAAGCCGGGGCACAGCCAATATCGGTTTCCAGGGCCGAAAAATTAGCAGTCGACTGGGTAACCCTTATCTCCTGGGTAAAAGTTTGAGTGCAACCGGAAGTACTTACTACCTCGAGGCTTACCGGGTACACTCCCCTTGTGGGGTAGGTCCAGGTTGGGTCTGTTGCCGAAGGGGTTTCCAGGTCAG
>CAZSIK010000040.1:16636-22056 GCA_964606515.1 uncultured Prolixibacteraceae bacterium | reverse complement strand
TCGCCAAGGAAAACGTCGCGAATTTTTTCAGGATGCATTTCAAGCTCGATGGCTGCTTTTTCAATCACTTCCTTATTGATCCATCTCCATTCAACATCTTTCTTGTTTTCCGATTGATAACTGTATCCGGTTAAAATTTTCGATAACTTGATCGCGATGCGGTTGGCCGAACATCCACATTCCCTCGACAAGGTAACCACCGGGCCATAAACAGTGGCTTTGTCATTCACTTTATTATCACTGGGTTGCTGTAGATAGTTCATTAAAATATTTTTCATAATAGAAGGTTTTTAAAGGTTTCCCCATTATTTTTTCTAAGTTTAAATATACAATTTCTGGTTCATCGTTGGGTGTAAAAAAGCTTTTTTCTTTTGCTTCTGGTCTTTTCCTATTTGTAAAACGATGGATATGAGCATTATTGCCGAACCTGCTTCATTCTGTCTTGTTGAAACAGGCATTTTCCCTTGGGTCAGGGTTCTTGCTTAATTTCTTTATCTTTGCGGCTGAAATTGAACAATATGGAAAAAGAGGCGCTATTTGGTAAAAACCTTGTTGAACTGAAACAGTGTATGAAAGATCTGGGCTTTCCAGATTTTACAGGGCAACAGCTTGCCGATTGGTTGTACAAGAAACATGCCTCCACTTTTGAGGAAATGTCGAATCTTTCGAAAAGCGTCCGGCAACTTCTTTCCGAACGTTTCATTGTTGGTGTTTCTTCGCCTGTAAGTGTGCAAACCAGTTCCGATGGAACCCGAAAGTATTTGTTTCCTACCCAGAACGGGAAATATGTCGAAACTGCAATGATCCCCGACAAGGAAAGGATTACAGTTTGTGTTTCATCTCAAGTGGGATGCAAGATGGGGTGTCTTTTCTGTATGACCGGCAAGCAAGGATTTAATGGTCAACTAACAGCTGGTGAAATTGTTAACCAGATTAGAAGCATAGACGAATGTAACAAAGTAAGCAATATCGTGTATATGGGAATGGGGGAGCCTTTCGATAACCTTGAACCGGTTTTGAAAAGCATTGAATTATTGACTTCCGATTGGGGATATGCCATGAGCCCTCGCAGAATTACCGTTTCAAGTATTGGGATCATACCAGGCTTGAAGAAATTCCTTTCCGAAAGTCGCTGCAACCTTGCAATAAGCCTGCACACCCCATTTGACAACGAAAGAGAACAATTAATGCCTGTCCAAAAAGCCTTCCCGATTAGTGAGGTGCTCAGTGAAATCAAGAACATGGATTTCGAAAAACAACGTAAACTGTCTTTTGAATATATCGTTTTTGGAGGATTCAACGATACCCCGGTTCATGCCAAAGAAATGGCCCGACTATTCAATGGAATCAGGAGTCATGTCAACCTTATCCGGTTTCACCCCATACCAGGAACTTCTTTGAAGCAAACCAACGAAGAACAATTACTCCTTTTTAAGGATATGCTTAATAAAAAAGGGGTACTGACTACCATTAGGGCCTCGCGCGGGCAAGATATCGATGCTGCTTGTGGTTTGCTTTCGACCAGGAAATTGACCGAAGATCAGGATTAGAATATCTTACCTTGTATTTTTTTCATGGTTCCTACATTTGATATATTTTACTATCTTCGCAATTATTCATTTCAAGGTTTTAACTGGTCTGTGCGGTTTAACATTGATAAATATTAAATAATCAATAAGTTTAAAGCAGTCAATTTTGAGGGTGCCCGTCCGACACTCATCTTGTTAACTGCTTTCGACTTTAAAAATAGATCAAGATGGAAGGAAAAATTGTAGTTACCAAAATCGATTATGAAAGGCTTCAAAGGGTCATCAAATTGGCAACTGGCGATAAAAAGATCGACCCTAGAAATTTGTTGTTCCTGAGCAACGAAATTGAACGTGCCGAAAAGATTGACCCAAAAACTATTGCACCTGATTTTGTTACAATGCACTCACAAATCGAAGTGAACGATTTGGATACAGGGAAATCGATGATTTTAAGCTTGGTATATCCTGAAAAGGCTGATTTCAAGAAGGGGTTGATATCGGTGCTCTCCCCCTTGGGTTGTGCTCTCTTAGGTTATAAATCAGGTGATATCATTTCGTTTGATGTGCCGGCTGGGAAAAAGCTAATGAAAATTGAAAAAGTAGTTTATCAACCTGAAGCAGCTGGAGATGAGGGATTATAAATGATTAAATTTGAAAAACAAACAAAAATGAAGGTTCAATTTTTCTGTTTATCGTTGATTATGATGGCAACCTACAGTGCGTTGTCGCAAAATGTTGTGCTCCCGAAACCACAAAAGAGTGGGGGCATGCCCTTGATGGAAGCCCTTGCACAAAGGAGTACCGAAAGGTCGTTCTCGTCGAAGGAGTTAACAGTTCAGCAACTATCCAATCTTTTATGGGCTTCGTTTGGGGTAAATCGTCCCGATGGAAAACGTACAGCTCCCTCGGCCCGGAACTTCCAGGAAACTGATCTTTTTGTTCTAACCAAGGTCGCAGTTTATACTTACGATGCCAAATCGAATCAATTAATACAAGTTGCAAATGAAGATATACGCCATCTTGCAGGTTCCCAGGATTTTATAAAAGATGCACCCATTCAGTTGGTACTGGTAGCCGATTTATCGAAAATACAGGGAAATAAGCGGGAAGACAAGCTTCAGACTGCCCATATCGATGCGGGCTATATTTCTCAGAATATTTATTTGTGGTGCGCCTCCGAAGGCCTAGGTACGGGTGCCAGGGGAATGATCGACAGACCTACCTTGGGCCCCAGGTTAAAACTCAATGCAAACCAAGAGATTATAATTGCCCATAGTGTTGGGTACAAGAAATAGAAAATGATTGTAAGTGAACAAGATTAAGATGCATCCTTTGTTTACTTAAATTTTCTATCGTGATTTATAATTAGCATGTGATCAAAGCTGCAGCCTCTTCGTCGATCAACCAGGTTAATGAACCATTGCCCGGTTTTATGTGTGTAGCAGGGTAAGTTTGTATCTGGTCAATTGCAACTTCCTTTACAATTTTGGCCTTATTGGCACCAGTCGACAGAAAAACGATCTGGTGTGAATTGTTTAATGTTTTCCCGGTTAGGGTAATCCTTATTTGTTTTGTTTCAGGATGTTCGGCAACTTCACACCATTTGTTGGTGGCAAATAGCTGTAGGTTGTCGGGGAAGATAGAGGCAGTATGTCCGTCTTCGCCCAGTCCCAGGATAGTTAAATCGATAACCGGAAATCCATTTCTTATTGGTACGTGTTTTTTCAACTCGTTTTCGTAACGGGCGGCTTCTGGTTTGGGTGTATTTTCTCCTAATATTCTGTGAATATTCTCGTGTGGTATTTCCATAGATTTGAGCCACAGGTCGTAAGCCATTTTGTAATTGCTCTCCTTGCTGTTGGGATGCACACAACGTTCGTCGCCCCACCAAAAATGAAAACGATTGTTATATAAGGTCTTACCATATTTCATGGCTAAGTAAGCAAAAATTTGTTGGGGGGTATTTCCACCCGATAAAGCGATATGAATGTTTTCCTTATTTTGCTTCTTCAATAAGTCAAACAACATTGAAGCGATTGCTTCGCCAATTTCATCCGTGTTTTTTAATATGCGGAACATCTTTTCAGTTTTTATTTTGAAAAACCATCAGGGTGATAATCTTTTTTTTTGTAATAGTCTTTAAGTTCAACATTTAAGCTTCTGTAGCGCCAAATTCCCACAATCAGGATTACTACACTCAAGACCAATGAAATGATCCCGATCCACTGAATCGAACCGAAATGTTGAAGTTGAATCAGGGTCATCCCAGCAAGGATTAGGTAAAGAGAAGTTCGAATGTAGGCGAAGAGGGTGCGCTCGTTGGCCAGCTTCGTCCGTTCCAAGGCCAGATAGTCGCGGAGAATGATCTCTTCTTTGTTTTCAAAACTTTTGCTCTTTCTAAATAATGTTTTTGCCATTTTCAGATTATTTACCTTTAAAGTTCGCAATAATCGCCATCATTGCTCAGGTTTTTGCATGGGTACCTCCAGCTGTTGGCCTGACTGGCAATAAGTTCTTCGGCAGCTAAGGGTCCCCAGGTTCCTGCCGGATAACCATGCAGGGGGAAGTCGGGATTGTTGTCCCAAGTGTCGATCAAGGGCTGAACGATCTCCCAGGCTTTTTCTACATTATCGCCCCGCGAATAGAGTGTGGCATCTCCCAAGATGCAGTCGAGCAGCAGCCGCTCGTATGCTGTGGGCACATAGGCATCCGATAGGTCGGCATAGCGGAAATTCATGTTTACGGTTTGTACCTTAAAGCCTGCGCCGGGTACTTTCAGCCCCATTTTCATTAGGAGGCCCTCGTCGGGTTGAATTCGGATAATCAACTGATTAGGTTGTGAATTGATTCCTCCCACTGCATCAAATAAATGATGGGGTGCGGGTTTGAAATTGATCACGATTTCGGTTACCCGGGTGGGCAATTTTTTCCCGGTACGGATATAGAATGGGGTACCGGCCCACCTCCAGTTGTCGATGTTGAGTTTGATAGCGGTGAATGTCTCGGTCCTGCTTTCGCGATTAACCCCTTCTTCGTCGCGGTACCCTGGAACAGTTTCGCCCTTAATGTGCGATGAGGTGTATTGTCCCCTAACCACATAGTCTTCTAATTTATTACGATCCAAAGGTCTTATCGACTGAAAAACTTTTAGCAATTCGTTTCTGATAGCATCGGCATTAATAATGCTGGGCGGTTCCATGGCTACGAGTCCAAGCAGTTGCATCAGGTGGTTTTGTACCATGTCGCGCATAGCCCCTGAGTGGTCGTAATAGCCACCACGCTTTTCTACTCCGAGCGATTCTGAGGAGGTGATCTGAACATGGTCGATGTATTTGTGGTTCCAAAGGGGTTCCCATAAACTATTCGAAAATCTGAGCACCAGTAAGTTCTGTACTGTTTCCTTGCCCAGGTAATGGTCAATGCGGTAAATCTGTTCTTCCTCGAAATATTGAAGGAGTTCTTTGTTTAAGTTCCGGGCGCTCTGCAAATCGGTCCCGAATGGCTTTTCAACAATTAACCGCTTGAACCCATCGTGAGGCGAGTTAAGGCCAATGTTTGCAAGATGCTTTGGAATAATTGGGTAGAGATTGGGAGGCGTGGATAAGTAATACAGGATATTTCCCGGGGCATTTGTTGCTTTTTTGAGTCTTTCAATCCGGGTTTTCAGTTTTTTGTATTCTTCCTCCTGTTCGGTTTGCAACGATTGGTAATAGAGATGTCCGATAAAATCGGCACTGGTTTCGTTTTCAGGCAAGAACTCCATCATTTTTTTTTGGAATTGTTCATCGTCCATCACGGTTCTGCTTACTCCCAAAATGGAAAATGGATGTCCTAGTAAGTTTTGTTGGTGCAAGTTGAACAATGCTGGGATCAGTTTTCGTTTGGTTAAAT
>CAZSIK010000040.1:0-16626 GCA_964606515.1 uncultured Prolixibacteraceae bacterium | reverse complement strand
CTATATGTGGTTCAGTCTTTCTCATCATTCCTTTTTTAAATTGTGAAGTTAAATTTACTTTCTTTTTTCTGATGATAAAACAAACAGATTTTTCTTTGCTTTTTGGTGATCCGGGTCACTTAAGATGAACAAGGGGAAATAGATTGCTTATAAAGTCCAGACTATAATATTTCCATGGGTCACGAGATAATGGAGCATAATTTCTTTTTGAGCGGTATTATCGATAAATAGGGCTTTGATTGAGTTATAGGGGGCTATAGTATGAACTTCCTTGATGATAATCCTTTTTGAAAATTCGATATTATTGGTCCCCATGGCTTTATATACTGCCTCTTTGGTGCACCAATACAAAATTTTCAATTGCATGGTGGCATCTTTAATTTGTTGGTATTCAATTTTCGATAAAAATCGGTTCAGTACTTTTTCTATGTTCCTGGATTCGTTCTCGATGTCCAGTCCCAACTGCTTATTCGTACCCAAAAGCACTCCTGCCATATCGTGCGAATGCGAAATGCTGATGGCAAGGGGTGAATTTTCGATAAACGGTTGGCCTGAAGGATAATGGCTGATGGTTGGCCAATGCCCGAGGAGCTCTTTTACCAACAGCCGTGTAGCAAGCCATTCTTTCTTCCGACTTTCGCTGCTGATCGTTTGATAGGTTTGGTGCTGAAGGTGATGAGGTTCAAGCAAATTTTCCAATTCGCCGATGCTTTCTTCAATTTTCCAAAGGGCAAGACGGTTGTTGTGAATTAGCTGATTGAATACCAGTGCCATTTATTTCCAGGATAAGGTTTCGATCAGGTGAAAAATATCCGTTTCGATATATTGAATTACAGGCAATAAAGAATCATAATTAGGCCGTTCGCTAATATAAAACGAACCTCGGATAAAGTGGTGCAGGCTGTCGGTAACATGAAATTGCATCGGGGAAGCCGCGTTCCCACGAATATCGAACAAGGTGCCATAAACCTGTTTGGAGTGGTTTTCAAAAATTTTTTCATCAATCGAATGGGCTTTTAGGGCATGTTTGTAGGCCAGTTCGTGCGAGTCGTTCACAAGGGCTTCGAGGTTGCCGTTTACTTTTTTATACGAAAGATGAATCTTGGCTTTATGCTTGTCGAAAACGAGGGTGATCCAATAGGGTTCCGAGAAGGCGTTATCTTCTTTGGTTATGGAGCTGTAAACTGGGTATTCAAAATGATAGGGCCACTGCAAAGGAAAGGCCTGGTAAGATTTCTCATCGAAATCGATGCGGTAGAATCCCCTGGGTTTTGGAGTGGTTTCTTCGCTTTTATCACAAGCCGAAGTCAAGAACAGGTAGGCAAAAACAAAAATCAGAGATAATTTCATTATAATCTTTATCTTGTTTGTAATCAGGATTGCTTGTTAAAAACCACTTTAATCTTTTTGACCCTTCTTTTATCAATGGCTTCAATATAGAAAGTCAAGTTTTCAAAAGGGATCATTTCGTTTGTTTTTGGGAATTCTCCTTTTATTTCGAGTATTAAACCAGCCAGGGAATCGGCATCTCCCCGAACCGATTTGAACAGGTCCTGTTCAAGGTCGCAAATTCTGCAAAAATCGATAAGGGGTATTTTCCCGTCGAATAAATAGGTCGATTCGTTTACCCGGGTATACATTTGATCGTCGTAATCGTCGAGTTCATCGGTAATTTCACCGACAATTTCTTCCATAATGTCTTCAAGTGTAATAATTCCTGAAGTGCCCCCATATTCATCGACCACGATGGCCATATGTACTTTATTCTTCTGAAATTCAAGCAAAAGGTCATCTATTTTTTTATTCTCGGGCACAAAATAGGGCGGTCTGATAAGTGTTTGCCACTTAAAATTGTCAAATTGATGAAAATGTGGGAGGAGGTCTTTGATATAGAGTACCCCACTTACATGATCAAAACTTTCGGTGTAAACTGGTATGCGGGAATAGCCGTCTCGGTTGATGAGTTGCAGGAGCCTGTTGGTTGGGGTATCTATTTCAACGGCAACTACATCGATGCGTGGGGTCATTACCTGGTCGACGTTGGTACTGCCAAATTTTACAATGCCTTTCAGTAGGTTTTTGTCTTCCGAGAGTTCCTCTTCATCGGTGAGGTTGAGCGCGTGGTTTAGTTCATCTATCGATATGTTGGGTTTAATTCGGTTTTGACTTTTGTCGAAAAATGAGGTGGTGGAAGTTAAAATATAAACTAAAGGTTTGAATAGTTTTGAAGCGAACGTTAATGGAATAGCCATGAAAGAAGCAAACCCCAGAGAATAACCCCCTGCATAAATTTTGGGTAAGATTTCACCAAAAAATAGCAGGATGAAGGTAATCAGCACTACTTCGATCAAGAAACCAAGTAGAGGAAACCCGGAAAAATTAAACATTGAATGAACCAGGAAGGTAGAAAGGATTACGATGCCTACGTTGATAAAATTGTTGGCTACCAATATTGTAGCCAACAATTTATCCGGAGTTTTTAATAGCCCCCGGATAAATTGATGGGACCTTTTTGCTGATCCTTTAATTTCTTCCTTTTTTGAAGGGGAAAGGGAGAAAAAAGCCACTTCGGAACCTGAAATCAATGCAGAACAAACAATCAGGAGGATCAGGATGATCAAGCCAAAAACAAACTGAGGGCTGAACGATCCATGGAATAAACTTCCGGATTGGGGTAAGGCATTGAGGATACTGTCGGGCTCCAAAATTCAGTTTTTAGGGTTTAAAATGGAAGGTCGTCAGAGCCGCCTTCTTGACTTAAGTTCCCTTCTTGTACAATCGCCTCGGTATTCGGCGAGGTTTGGAAACCACTTGAAGAGTCAGTACCATGTTGCCCGTTATCGGAGCTTTCTTTTCTGTCGAGCATCTGGATACTATCAGCATAAATTTCAGTCACATAACGTTTAATCCCATCTTTATCGTCGTAAGAACGGGATTTAATCCTTCCTTCAACAAAAAGTTTCTTTCCTTTTTGGATGTACTTGCCTGCAAATTCAGCAAGCCCTCGCCATGCAATGATGTTGTGCCATTCGGTGGTGGTCACCTTTTCGCCTGTTTTGGCAATGTAGGTTTCGCTGGTAGCCAATGAAAATGAGGCAACTGCAATACCACTGTCGATATACCTGACTTCGGCATCCTTGCCTGCATTCCCGATTAAAATTACTTTGTTCACTGACATAATACTATAAAGTTTAAGGGTTCAACAATTGGATAAATCTACAAAACAATCCAATTTCCCAATTCCCGTTTTTCCAAACCAAAGGTTGATCTTAATAAACCCCCTGTTTAATCCCATCAGCCCTATTCCTTTCTCAAGTTATGTTATGTTTTCAGATAGGTACCTTTCGACAGGTTTAGGAACCGGAAAGTCAAAAATATTCTTTTTGTCGATGATTTGGAAATTTTCTGGAAAATACTTTTTCTCTGGCATCTTGGTCTTGAGGAACACTATTTCCATTTTTTGATGGCTAAGCCGATGAATTACAGGCAAGCTTATTGTCTCGATGGTGATCTTCTCATGGGCAAAAAATAAAGCCCATTCTTTACTTTGATACAATAATTCGGGTCTTAGTCGATTCAGGGATTCAATAAGAGGAAATTCGTACAAATTTTTCCAAATTCTTTTATCGGTCCTTTGGACCAAGACTATTTCCGATTTTGATTCGATACATATATAATATAGGTAGCGTTCTTGAACCACTTTTCTTTTCGATTTTAGGGGGCGAAGGTGGATGTGGTGGTTTTGAAGGGCTGAGCACCCTGATTCAAGGGGGCATTGTGTACAAAACGGGTTTTGGGGTTTGCAGATCAACGAGCCCAGGTCCATGACTGCCTGGTTGAAATCGCCCGGACGCAAAGGGTCGACCAACTCATTGGCCAGTTGTTCAAAAAAGGTTTTCCCTTTCTGCTGGTCGATCGGTTTATTGATGTCAAAAAAGCGTGATAAAACCCGATACATATTTCCGTCGACCGAGGCAACAGGTTCATTGTACACGATCGATGCAATAGCCGAGGCAGTATAACTCCCGATTCCTGGAAGTCTATTCCAGCTTTCCTTATCCTTCGGGAAAGATCCACCCAAGTTGTAGTAAATGTGCCTTGCAGCTGCATGAAGATTTCGTGCCCGACTATAATAGCCCAAACCTTGCCAGTATTTTAGCACCTCCTCTTCTCTTGCCATGGAAAGAGAGTTAACATCAGGGAATCGGGCGATAAACCTACGATAATAATCCATCCCCTGATCGATCCTTGTTTGTTGAAAAATGATCTCCGATATCCAGACCTGATAAGGAGTTGCCTCACTTCTCCATGGCAGGTCGCGCTTGTGGATATCGTACCAACTCAATAATTTAATGCTAAAATGATGGCTTTTCATCCTTTTTTTATCACTTTACGCTTTGAAACGAAAAAAAAGAGTTATTGTTTTGCACATATATAAAGAAATAATTTATCTTTGCCATCCTAATCGAGAATAAATTGTTGATAATTAAATATATTAAGCAATGACAAAAGCAGATATTGTAAACGAGATTTCGAAGAACACTGGAATCGAAAAAGTGACAGTCCAAAAGACCGTAGAAGCTTTCATGGACACTGTAAAAGATTCATTAGTTGATGGGCAAAACGTATACCTTAGGGGATTTGGTAGCTTTATCGTGAAGAAGAGGGCAGAAAAAACCGCCCGTAATATTTCGAAGAACACTACCATCATTATTCCAGGGCATAATATTCCTTCGTTCAAACCAGCGAAAACGTTTGTTAGCCAAGTTAAAGATAATGTAAAATAGTAGGAATATGCCTAGCGGAAAAAAAAGAAAAAGACACAAGATGGCGACCCACAAGCGCAAAAAAAGATTAAGAAAGAATCGTCATAAGAAGAAAAAATAATCTTTTCAGCACTTGTTGGCTCGAGAAATTCATTCCGATTAAACCTAAGCTGCAAATGCATCTTAGGTTTAATCATTTTATTGAAAATAAGAGTTCTTTTACATATTTATTCATTCTCCCTTAATTTTTTATATTGTGAGTAACGAACTATTCATTAACGTTAGTCCCTCAGAAATTGTAATTTCTTTATTCGAAGACAAACGTTTAGTTGAACTGAACAGGGAGAGAAGCGGCACCAAATACGCGGTAGGTCAGAAAAATTATGCCCGGTTTGAATGCTGCTTTCGTGGATGTGGGCTATGAAAAAGATGCTTTTTTGCATTACCTTGATATGGGCCCACAATTCGCTACTTTGAACAAATTTATTCAAATGGCTGCATCGCGTAAGTCGAGGTTAATCCCAATGTCAAAGGTTCATCCTGAACCAGATATGGATAAAAACGGAAAAATTACACAGCAGTTAAAAGCCGGACAAATTGTTGCTGTTCAGATTGCCAAGGAACCCATTTCAACCAAAGGCCCACGCTTAACTTCCGAGCTTTCAATTGCCGGAAGATTCATGGTGCTGGTGCCTTTCAGCGATAAGGTTTCCGTTTCGCAAAAGATTAAAACGGCCGAAGAACGAAACCGGTTAAAGAAACTTGTTCAAAGTATCAAACCAAAAAATTATGGTGTAATTGTCAGGACAGCCTCTGAAGCAAAAACAGTTTCCGAGCTGGACGAAGAACTGAGAAAACTGGTCAATAAATGGGAAACTGCCCTGCCTAAAATTAAAAGGGTACAACCCCCGGGATTGCTTTTGGGGGAGTTGAGCAGGACTTCCTCCATTCTTCGTGATATTTATACCCCGGATTTCACCAGCATTATTGTCGATGACTATGCCGTGTACGAAGAAGTTGTCGATTTTATCTCAAATGTTGCGCCTGAAAAACGAAAAACAGTCAGGTTCTTTGATAAAAATGTGCCACTATTCGAGTATTATGGGGTTGATAAACAAATTAAAGCTTTGTTTGGTAAAACCATTACCTTTAAAAGCGGTGCTTACTTGATTATCGAACATACCGAGGCTTTTCATGTTATCGACGTGAACAGTGGAAATCGGTCCCGTGTTGGTAATGATCAGGAAGCCAACGCACTGGAAGTTAATCTGGCTGCATGTGAAGAAATTGCAAGGCAATTACGCCTGAGGGACATGGGCGGCATTATCGTGATCGATTTTATCGACATGCACGATACTGAAAACCGTCAAAAGGTCTACAATAGAATGAAAGAGGTTATGGCTGCCGACCGGACCAAGCATCACATTTTGCCATTGAGCAAATTTTGCCTGATGCAAATAACAAGGCAGCGTGTAAGGCCCGAAGAAGATATCGACACATCCGAGGTGTGCCCGGTATGTAAAGGTTCGGGCAAAGTAGCTCCAAGCATTCTTTTTTCAGATGAAATTGCAAGTAGGGTTGATTATATTTTCTCCGACCTGAACCAAAAAGAGCTTCAAATACACGTTCACCCGTTTGTTGAAGCTTATCTGACAAAAGGTTTTTTTTCTATTCAAAGGAAATGGCGCTTGAAGTACTTGAAAAAAATTAAAATTGTCGCATCAGAAAAAGCCCGTCTGCTCGAAGCTCGCTATTTCGACGGCAATCAGGAAGAAATTATCTTCTGAAAAAATGTTAAAACCCCGCCCTGGCGGGGTTTTTTTGTGACTATTATCACCTAAATGCCAACCAGTACTCCATTATTTTGTTATCTTTCAAAATTGTATCATGGTCGAAAAATTTAAAAATATGAAAAAGATATTTGTTGTTATTTTTTTGCTGTGTTCTTGGGCATACAACTCGTCGGCACAGATTGAAAATCCTGTCAAATGGAATTTTTCTTACAAACAAATTAGTGATTCTCTATACGAATTACAGTTTCATGCCACCATCGATGAACATTGGCACCTTTATTCCGAGAAAAAGATGGAAAGCGGGCCTATTGCAACTTCTCTGAATTTTACTGAAAGTCAATTTGTTGAAATTATCGGAGCATTTCAACCTAAATCGAAGCCGATAAAGGTTTTCGATAAAAACTTCAATATGAATGTCGAATACTTTGGAAAGCAGGTTACTTTTATACAAATGATTAAGCTGCTCAGTCCGGGCAAAACCTTTATTGAAGGATTTGTTGAGTTCATGTGCTGCGACGACGAAACCTGCCTGCCCCCTACCGAAGCACCTTTCTCCATAAAGATAGAATCGGCCTCTGCCGAAACCAAGGCTGTTGAAACACTTCCTGTTGTTGTTGAAGAAAAGATTGAAATTCAAGATCGCCTTCCTATTTTTAATGAAATCAATGCAGAAGAAATTTCCCGGGAAACAGAGCAAGCTCCAAAAGGTATGTTGTTGTTCCTGCTGCTTGCTTTTCTTGCCGGATTGGCTGCCATTATCACCCCTTGTGTGTTCCCAATGATCCCGATGACCGTATCCTTTTTTATGAGAGGAACCCAAGGGAAAAGCGGGGCAATTAAAACTGCCTTGTTTTTTGGAGGCTCAATTGTTTTGATATATACTCTTTTAGGTGCTTTGTTCTCGTTTGGGGTGTTTGGGCCTAATGTGGGGGCTATACTCAGTACCCATTGGTTGCCCAATGCCTTGTTTTTTATTTTATTCTTTGTTTTTGCCCTGTCGTTTTTTGGGCTTTTCGAACTGGTACTGCCAGGGAACCTGGCCAATAAAACAGATGTGAAGGCTGATAAGGGAGGACTGATCGGGGCGTTTTTCATGGCTTTGACCACGGTTATTGTTTCATTCTCATGCACGGGTCCCTTTATCGGGTACCTCATCATCGAAGCCGTTCAAGGAGGAGGTTTGCGACCCTTATTGGGTATGTTCGCCTTCGGACTTGCCTTTGCTTTGCCATTTACACTGCTTGCCATCTTTCCATCGGCAATGAAAAAACTGCCCAAATCGGGTGGGTGGCTTAATTCTGTAAAAGTTGTTTTCGCCTTTATTTTGCTTGCCTTTGGTATGAAATTCCTGAGCAATATCGACCAGGTGTATGGCTTCAATCTTATTTCTCGCGAGTTATATCTTTCTATATGGATTGTACTTTTTATTTTGCTTGGGATGTACTTTTTAGGGAAGATCAAATTTTCGCACGACAGCGACCTGAAACACCTTGGCGTGGGAAGGTTTTTGTTGGCAGTGCTTTCCTTAGTTTTTTCCTTGTACCTTTTTACAGGCTTATTGGGGAGGCCACTTACAGCTATTTCTTCATTGATTCCACCCCCATCGCAAACCCATACTTCGGTTTTGAATGTACCTGATCGGGAAACTGAAAAGCAAGCCCTATGTGGCCCGGCAAAATATTCCGATAAACTCCATCTGCCCTACGGGTTAACGGGTTATTTCGAATTCAACGAAGCTCTGGCGTGTGCACGCGAACAGAACAAGCCCCTATTTGTGGTGTTCAAAGGCCATGCCTGCGCCAATTGCAAAAAAATGGAGAACACAGTATGGAACGATCCCGAAGTGCTGGAAATATTACGCGATCGATATGTGATTGCAGCCCTCTATACCGACGACCGTACTTTACTGCCAGATAATGAATGGATTGAGTCGTCGATCGATGGGAAAACGTTAAAAACCATGGGAAGAGTAAATCTTGACCTGCTCATGTCGAAATACAATAAAAACACCATACCCTATCATGTGGTAATTGAACCCGATGGAATTGAGCGGAAGTTGGAGGTTACATACCAAATTGCGGAATTCAAATCGTTTCTGGATAAAAGCAAATAATACGTTAAGAAATGTATCTTTGCTTTTACCTTTAAGGATATGAACGAGGTTGATCCTATGAGTAAATGCCTGAAATATTTCTTGTTTGTTTTTTTATTAGCCATCTTTTTTTCCTTTTCATGCAGGAATAAAAAGGAAGCTGTGATCACTCAGTATAGTCCGGTTTTTAACCAGACCGAAAAATCGTATGCAAGAACTCCCGACCGTTCAGTGGCCCAACTCGATACTCTGGTTTTAATCTTTTCTAACCTGTTAAAAGAAATTGTGCGTTGGGAAAAATCATATCCTGTGGCTTCGGAATTCAATTTTTTAGAGGTCGAGTTGTTGATTGATGTTTCTGTATTGAACGAGAAACCCTTGCGCTACGATACCAGTCTGGTGCTGCGCGATTACCTTTACCGTAGGGAGTGGGCCGAGTTACAATTTCCTGAACGGAACGATACGGCTTTCGTGGTTTCCGATCCTTTTGCCTTTGGAAGTGATTTGTCGGAGCAATTTCGCGACCGCGATATTTTCAATAAGCCTTTTTTACGCCAACGCGAAATTATGATGTTTCAGAACCGCGATTTTTCGAAAGCCGATTCGGTCTTTGCAGAAGCAAATCTTACTGCTCCCAACGACATTGGCGATACAATACCTTATCAGGAATCGATCAACCTGTTGTATAACAAGGGAAATCTTTGCCTGCTGTTTGATACGGTTTATATTCCTTACCGTGAACCCATCGAACAATTTCCTCTAAACAAGCTGATCAGCAAAAAGAAATATTCCACGATCTATTACGATACCTTATTCCATAGCGATTTGATTGAGTTTCGGGTGTACGATCCTTCTAAGAAGGATGTACGTGTACCTATGGTGCGGGTGCAAGGGGGGACCTTCAAAATGGGAAGCAACGAATTTGATGAAGATGAAAGGCCAGCAACCGAGATCTCCATTTCAAGCTTCCTGATTGGCAAATACGAAATTACCAATGAACTGTTCTGTTTTTTCCTCAATACTGTTAGAAATGACTATGATAGTGGGGTTGAACCGGATGGTAGCATAGATGGCATCAGTTTAATAAATTTGGACGACCGGTATACTCAGATTTATTTTGTGAAAGATTCCTTGAAATTTTTTCCCAAGTCGGGCTATGAAAACCATCCCGTGGTTAACGTAACATGGAATGGAGCCCAGGGTTTTGCTAAATTTGCCATGCCTATCGAAGAAAAGAAAAATCATTTGGAAGCTGGCCGTTTGCCTTCCGAAGCTGAATGGGAATATGCAGCACATGGGGGAGTGTTTGCAAAGAAACAATTGATAGGTCAGGATAAGTCGGATTATGAATATGTATACCGTTTTGCCGGGGGAAATTACCTTGGCGAGTTGGGCTATTTTGTCGACAACTCGAACGGATATTACCATCCAGTTGGGGCTATGAGACCAAATGAACTGGGAATTCATGATATGTGCGGCAATGTTTGGGAATGGTGCAGCGATCGTTACGATCCCGATTTTCTGAAAACGTTGAGCCGCAGCCGCGACCCGATCAACTTCACCGGAAAATTAACCCATCGGGTGGTGAAAGGAGGAAGCTGGAGCAACGATGCCATGTATTGCCGAATTACCAACCGCAACAGCCTGGCTATGGAAGGTTATAATCCTTATGTGGGGTTTCGTCTTTGGAAAAAATGGTAATCCCCGGTTATCGTTTGAACCAATTGGCTTCGTCGAAAGGGAGTTGCCCCTTTAAAATAGTTGCAGCTGTATATTTTTTAGCTTGTTTCGGGCTAAGCCGATGACTCCAATCTACTCTTTTCCCGGTTTTTGAACCCTCACCCTGGTTGTTGTATTCGGCGTAATAGGCTGTCTTTTCCCTTCCTGATCCAACAGTCCAGGGGTGCCAGCCTTCGGGCCTGATGTGCTTCCCCAAATAACAAGAAATGAATGCGGTTTTTGCATACGATCTCCAGGGACGCCCCAGATAAACCGAACTGGTTTCTTCGTTGGCCGTGAGCTTGCAATTCAGAAAAACGAAACCAAAGTCGGCTCCTTTAGGTGTGCTCGCAGCCGTGATGAACGAGTTGCTTTTGCTATGAATGGTGCAGTTCTCGAAAAGGGCTATAGCCTGCCCAAAAATGTAATCGGTGGTGCCTTCGATGTAACAATTCTGATAATATTGGCGACAATTTTCACCAGCTGCATATAAGGCATCCTGGTTGCCAATGATCCTGCAGTTCCTGAAAATACAGCGATCGGCTTCCACTGCCAATGCAATGGCCTGCCCCACAGGACCGGCTGTATTTTCAAAGCTCAGGTTTTCGGCAACGAACCCGTTTCCCTGAACCAGGAAGGTAGCAGTATGAAAGGTGCTGTTCCTGCCTCGATTTATTTTGTCGAAATAGTCATCAAACCTGATAATGGTTTTCAAGGCGTCTTCGCCTCTTATGGTCAATTTGTCGTTGCAATTGTGCACCTTCACTTTTTCGGTATAAATTCCGTTTTTAACCAAGATTGTCATACGTTCATCGGGAAAAGCTTTGGTGGCATCGATTGCTGCCTGGATGGAGGTGAAATCGCCCGAGCCATCAGCAGCCACAGTTACAATTAATTTATCGCTTGCATTTGAAAGTAAAAAGCATAAAATCAATACTATAAAGCAAAATGTCCTTGTAATGTTCATGTTGTGAAAATTAAAAAATTATTGTAAACTTGTTAAAAATCCCAAAGATGAATTCTATCTTTGTACAAATCTAAAAAATTAGCCAAGATGAAGAAAATATTTTTTTTAAGCATCGCCTTAGTTTTTTTTGTCGTTTCAAGCAAAGGCCAAATTATTCGTGGATTAATTAGAAGTGCAGCCAATCAGGCTGTTGAATCGACTCAGGATCGCGCCAATCAGGAAGTGGAGAAAAAAGTCGATAAAGAAATGAATAAAATGTTCGACAACATCCTGAAAGAGGATTCTTCTAAAACTAAGAAGGAGGAGAAGAAGGAAACCGCTAGTTCTTCCGATTCTGAAGCTGGTATGCCCCAATCACTATCGCGCTTGATGGGTGCGATGGGAACATCGGCCAACGTAAAAAAGAAGGATGTGTATCAATTTTCTTCGCAAATTATTATGGAAATGGAAATGCGTGACGAAGATGGCAAAGCTATGCCTGCTACTACCAGTGAAATCGTTTTTAACGATAAGAACAACGATTTCGGGATGAAATCGAATACCCAGGGCGCAAAAACAACATTCATTTTCGATTATGAAAATAAGTGTACCTTGATTCTTACCGATTCCGACGGTAAAAAATCGGGCCTGGCTACTACACTAAACACGGAAGATCTTAAAAAGTATGCCCCCGAAGAAGGCGTTGCTAGCCAGGAAGAAACAAAAGAAGATGATTGTTTCAAAAAAACTGGTAATTCCAAAAAAATCAACGGATACTCATGTGAGGAATATTTATGCGATAGCGAAGAAAGTACCATTCATATTTGGACGACTAAAGAGCTTGATAAAAAGATCAACCGTGCTTTTAATAGCAACATGATGGGTGGAGATTTCAGCAAAGCTACCGAAATGAACGGGGTGGCCATTGTTTACCATTTCAAATCGAAAAAAGATAAATCGGAATCAAAATCTACCCTGAAGAGTTTCGATATGAACAAGTCAAGTTCGGTTTCGACTGTGGGTTACGAAATTATGGGACTTTCGTTAGGTGCAAAATAATTATTAAGTTTTAATAAATAAAAGGGCTTTGCGGTTATACCGTGGAGCCCTTTTATTTTACGGTTTTCAGTATAAAACCCATTACGATGGTTCCGATAAGTCCGGCTATAAATACCACTATTTTAATCCATTGTGCCTCGATCATGAACAGCACCGATATCGAAACCATGCTCCATAGCAACACAATTGAATGGATCTTGGTGCGCAGGGTCAAGCCCTTTTCTTCCCTGAATTTTTTGATGTAAGGCCCAAGAAAGCGGTTGTTGATCAGGAAATGGTGAAGCTTCGCGGAGCTTTGGGCAAAAAGCCCTGCCGCGAGTAATAGGAATGGAGTTGTTGGCAAACCGGGTAAAAAAATACCGATTACGCCAAGGGAAAGGGAGAGTAAGCCAAGAAAGGCCCAAAATACTTTATAGGCTTTTTTTTGAAAACTGGCCAAGAAGGTAAGTTTTAATAATTTTTGGTATTATTCTAATCCTTGCTTCTTCTTCCATTGGGGGTATTTTTTTTTCAACAAGGTTGAAGCAAAATTGCCGATATATGAGTACCCATTCCGGCGTTCGGCCGAGAGTTCGTCGTGGCTGTTCCTTTTTATGCCTCCCCGGTCGATGTACATAGGTTGATTGGTTTCGATTTCGTAGAACCTTGCCCATAAAGGCTCGGCAGTGGGGTCTTCAACCAACAACTTGTTGAAGCCTTTTGATTGGTTTTTGTCTTTTTCATAATGGATACGATAACCCGTAATCTTCACTTCTTCGAACCAGGCACAGGCCGATTGAATGGCCTTGATCACTTGTTCCGAAGGGTTTTCGATGGTCATCAGGAATTCGACAAGGGCTACGGTTTCCATACCGCTGATGCTGGCCAGTTCATAAGAACGGGCATCGGCAGGTTTAAGACTTACCTCGTCGTGTTGGGCACACCAGCCGGTAAGTTTGCCATTAACTTCAATCTGGGTTTTGAGGATGATGTCGAGGCCTCTTTCTGATGCCTCACGGGCAACCTTCCGTTCATCGGGGCTCATGAATTCAAAATCAGGATGGCCCTCGGCCATGTCGCGTAACATGAACAACACCCCGGTCATGGCATTGTCGTTAAAAGTAATGTGAGAGTAATACCCTTTTCTCAAGGGGTAAAATTGAGGCCAGCCGCCATTGGGATATTGCGCTTTTATCACGAAGAAAAAACCTTTATAAAAGCCTTTCTGATATTTTTCAATACCGGTGGCGTTGAATACTTTGGCCAGAAACCTCATTTGTGGGAAGGTAGATCCGTTGTCGATGGTCGAATCGAAGAGTTTCTTTTCCTCTTTAATTGTTTTGATTTCCTTTCTGGATAATTTCCGGGTCATGTTCAGGTTTTTTGGCCAACCTCCCGTGTCGCGCTGGTACAGCAACACGTTATCGGCAATTTGGCGGGCTTCTTCCGTGGCAAACCAACCTGGTTCATTAGTTAAAACCTTTGACCAGTTGGTCCTTTTACCCGCGGTTTTGGCAGGGTCATCTTCCTGGTTATTGACCATGCCAATTGCTGAATTGCTTACAAGGAGCAAGGTGAATATGATGAGGGTGATTTTTTTGATGCTGATTGTTACTACCATGAGTTTTTATTTTTTTATTGACTACAAAAACAACGCTTTCAGAAACACTCTTGTCGGGTTTCGGTCATGAGCATAGTCGATATTTTGATCTATTAACAGTGATTCTTTTTCCGGACACGATCAATCAGTGATAAAAGCAATTTGATGTCATCACTTCCCATAAAAGAAACCCTTTCCATGATCCGGTTAAATAAGTTCGAATTTTCGTGCATGCCGATTTCTTTCATCAATAAGTTTATTTTTTCCTTTGCTATGGCAAAATTACCCTTCCCTGAGACAGGAGGATTATTTTTGCTTAAGCTGGCTTTCGACCATTCATAGGCATACAACATGACTGCCTGCGATAAGTTCAACGAGGGATAACTTGTTTTTAGCGGGATCGACGAAACCAGGTCGCATAATTTCAGCTCGGCGTTGGTCATTCCGCTTTCCTCACGACCAAAAACCAGGGCTACTTTACTAATAGACCCTTGTTTATTCTCCATTAGCTGGACGAGTTTTTCCGGGGGAAGATAATCGGCTTTGGCACTGCGTTTTTCATTGGCGGTAGTTCCTATTACCAAGTCGAAACCATGAATTGCAGATAAAAAATCGGGAAAGGTTTTTATGCTTTCCAACACGTCTTTTGACCCATGCGCCAACCATAGGGCTTCACCTTCGAGATAATTGCAGGGATTGATCAAATACAAGCTGTTGAAACCCATTGTTTTTATAGCTCTTGCTGCTGCCCCAATATTCCCGGGAACTCTTGGTTCAATTAAAACGAAGGTTGGAATCATAAAAATTACAATAATGTTTCGTTAAAGAATGTTAGAAGAACAGCAAAAATGAATAAATTTGTTTGCAAAACCTAATGATAATCGCTGATGAAGCCCTTTAAAACTGGTAGTGCAAGCTCGAAGTGGGTGTTGAGGATAATTCTGGTGTTTTATTTAGTTGTTTATCACCATAAAACACTCTATCCTATTGATTTTTTGGATGCATCGTTTATATTTGCATTAATTTATGTAATTTCGGCAGTGGCACTTTTGGTTGGAGGTTTTAAAAAAGACAGTAGTCTAACAGTTTATGCTTCGATCATGATGTTATTAGCCATAGCGTTCAACCTATATCTTGATCTCCCAGATGGCCTTTTCGCAATGATCGACCACCTGTTTCCGATGGGTATAGCATTTTTTTTCCTGTCGAATGGCAATAAATAGAAAAAAAATGAATTAATTTACAGAATGAAACTATTTAATCGATAAATATGTTTTTACGACGATTAAGCAACACGTTGGTTGGATTAGCAATTCTTTGCTCGGCTTGGGGAGCCGAAGTACAGGGTTCACCACTGGAAAATAAGAACAGTATCGAAGAGGGAGAGGAGCTCTTGGCACCTCTTGCATTCGAAATTATTGCTGTAGGGGTTGCCCCGAAATGCTATAAGGATATAAATGGTTATATAACTGTAACCATTTTATCGCCTGATACTTCTGATTTTTCCTATATTGTCAGGAAAGCTGGTGAAAGTATAGTTGTTGATTCAGGCAATGAGAAAATTGATAACAATAACCAGTTCACAACCAATCTACTTAAACCTGGCATTTACGATATTGTGGTCACTAGTAAGAAATCCTTATTACCGAGGTCACAAATAAATATTTTGATCGAAGAACCAACAGAAATTAAATTGTCAGGTAAAGCTGATTCAGCGAAATGTTCAACTGGAACGGGAGAAATTAAGCTTTTTGCCACAGGTGGAAGTGGTGGATATACTTACTATCTCAATTTTGGTATTCCGGGTAAGGAGATCAGTAATAACAATGGCTATTTTGGTTCTCTGACAAAAGGAAGTTATACTGCAATTGTAATGGATAAGGATGGTTGTTATGGCACTTATCTTGGACCTAGCTTGGTCGTTTTTGTACCAGATCCGATCAACCTTTCTTATAACATTCTTTCTGAAATAACTTGTTACAACAGCAGCGCTTCTGTGCAAATTAATGGTGTCCCATCTGATGCAACTTTTGAACTCAAAAATACCCGGACAGACAGCACCAATTATTCAAAAAACGGTTCTATTTTTTACGGTCTCGATTATGGTGACTATACGGTTACTGCTTCAAGGGCAACATGTCCTACAGATAATAAGCAGGTTAATTTCAACATCGAACAGTTTAACAAGGTTAACCTGTCCTTCAGTAAGCCCTCGCCAAATAACGACATCCTTTGTTCGGGGGGAAGTACCTTTTTCGATGTTACGGTCACAGGGGGTAAAGCTTCTTCAAAGTTTATAGTTGCTTTGACGAACCCCGAAAACATGGTAAGCCTTACCAGTACCCCTTTAAGCTATGGCAGTACCTGGTCGTTTACCAATATACCTTCAGGCACTTATACTGTAAGGTGGTACGATCAAGAAAATCCGCAATGCGGGCGCGATACTACCTATATGATCAACGGACCTTCTTCGGTGTTAAAATTTGACGGAGAACCCTACGCAACGCAAACCCTTTGCAACGGTGCTGCATATAAGGGGAAAATTATTATTCCAGCTACAGGGGGTAAAACGCCTTATGTTTATATGGTTGGCGGGATCGCTTATTCCAACCCAAACAATATTGATAGTGTTGCTGGCAATTATGAGGTTTACGTAATCGATGCCAACAAAT
>CAZSIK010000039.1:0-22067 GCA_964606515.1 uncultured Prolixibacteraceae bacterium | reverse complement strand
CAATGGAGAACAAGACATGGTCGATAATTCATGGTTCATTGGCGAACCCATCAGTATTTATTATGGATACGAATGCGACGGGTTGTGGAAAGCTGAAGACCAAGCTGAAATGGATAAGTTCAATGCAAAGGGACATACCTTTCAGGCAGGTATGGTTAAACCAGTGAACCAAAATGGAGATTCACTGATCGATCAGAAAGACAGGGTTATCCTGGGGCAACAGCTCCCAATTTGCACCTTTGGCTTCAACAACAATTTCACGTATAAAAACTTTGAATTGTCGTTCATGCTCTTCGGACGTTTTGGGTATATGGTTTCAACCGGTGGAGAAGGACAACTTGGGATGTACCAACAACGACAAATCGATTATTGGACACCTGAGAATACCGATGCTGAATGGCAGAAACCAATTTATAACCAATCAGGTGGTGACTCCTACTCTGGTTTGCTCGGCTTCCGTGATGCTTCGTTCCTGAAAGTCCGTAACATCTCTCTTGCCTATAACCTGCCCCAAAGGGCCTGCAAGTCGATAGGCATTGGAAACATGAAGGTTTATGCCCAAGCTAAAAATTTAGGTTCCCTATATTCTTCAGTCGATTGGCTTGACCTGGACCTTGGCGGATCTACTTTCAATCGGGGTTGGGTATTTGGTATTGAAGTCGGATTCTAATACGACCTATAAATGAAAACTCAAAAAAATAAAATTATGAATAAGATCAAAAATATACTACTTGGAACACTTGCTATCGCAGCACTTGCCTGTGTGACCTCCTGTGGCGACGAATTCCTTGATGAAGAATTGACCACTTCATACAACACCCAATATTTCGAAACTGCCGAAGGGATAGAATCGCTTGGAACTGCACTTTATGCAAATATCCGTTGGCATTTTGGGTACGAATGGGCTTATGCCGTAACCCAATACGGGTGCGATGAATTCACCAACGGTAGCGACCTTACCAGTGAACCCTGGAATAAATACGATGCTCGTTTTGGTGCAGCTGCCATCACAACTGCCATGGGTGCCGCAAATAAAAACTGCCCAAGTGTAAGTATGCTTTGGGACCAATTGTATTACGGGATCAATACCGCAAACCTTCTCATTTCGAAAGCTGATAAAGTAAGCGATATGGCTGTCAGGAATAAATGTTTAGGGGAAGCTTATTTTCTGCGTGGGTACAATTATTACCGTTTGTTTGCCCAATATGGTGCAGTAGTCCTTCAAACCGAACCGGCCCAAGGGGTGGTGAGAAGTTTTACAAGAGCAAGTGAAGAAGAAACGCTTAACCAAGCGATTGAAGATCTCAAGAAAGCATATGAACTTCTGCCCGAAGACGAATGGAGAGGGAAAGGTACATGGACCAAACCTCTTGGAGCCCACATGCTTGCAAAGGCACTTTTATTCCGGAGCTCGGAACGTTGCGAGGGTTGGAATTCAAGCTACACTGCTTCCGATCTCGACGAAATTGTAAGCCTTTGCGATTACACCATCAGTAAAAGGCCACTTGCCAGTAATTTCCGTGACCTTTGGGCCTGGACTGGTATTGACTGTGCAGCCGAAATGAACCCTGAAATCCTGATGTCGTGCCAACACAATGGCGATGCCTCGACCAAGGGACGTTATGGAAACCGTATTTATTCAATGTTCAACCCGCAATTCTCGAACTGGAGTGGTTGGGTTAAACGTGGAGTTTGGATTGGCTTGGATTTCCAACGTTGCCGTCCTACCGAATACAATTACAGCACTTACGACAATGTAAACGATTCACGCTTGTGGAAATCGTTCCGTACGGTTTACAATGCCAACCAGGCAAGCAGCACAAAGAAACCTGATGGAACAGCCTACAACACTGAAGTGGGTGATGTGGCCATTCTCTTCATCATGAACAAAGCAAACGACACCCGTTTCGATAATGCAGCCAAAGGTAAATTAGGTAAAAATGGCGTAAGCTCCTTTGTCAATCCTGAAACAGGAAAAGATGTGCCCAATGCCTTTGCCTTATACGATGGCGGCCAATACGCACTCGATAAATACAATTTGACAACTACAACCTGTAACGTTTTCTGCGGACTTAGCAAATTTGAAGACGGATCTCGTTCAGCCGAAAAAAATGATTCTTTTCGTGACATCATCATGGCAAGAACCGGAGAAACTTATTTGATTAAAGCTGAAGCCTTAGCCCGTCAGGGAAAATTCCAGGATGCCATCACCGTGGTCAATCAACTTCGTGCCCGTGCTGAATGGAAATCCGGCGAAGACCGCGCTGTCTATACCGATGGCACCGTAGCTTTCGAGAATAATGCAACCCTGTTTGAAATTGAAGCCAATAAGAACTTTTACAAGGCCTTCAACAAAACTAGCAGTTACTATTTATCGACCGGGATTGCTCCAACTACCGAGGCATCCAGTTTGCAAATAGCCAGTTATTCAAAACTTCCCGATGAAGATGAAGCCATCCTGGCAAAAATCGGGGTTAGCGGAGATAAAGACAGGATCATCAACTTCATCCTTAACGAACGCACCCGTGAACTTAATGGAGAATGGGTACGCTGGGAAGACTTAAGCCGTACCAAAACCTTGGTAAAAAGAGCTAAAGCATTCAACGAAGTAGCTGCTCCATTTGTTGCTGAAAAGCATTTTCTGCGCGCCATTCCTCAAGCGTTTATCGATGGTTTGTTGAACGAAGACGGAACCAACTTAAGTGACACACAAAAAGCTGCCTGGCAAAATCCCGGTTATTAGTATTTAATTATTTATATTCAGGAAATAAATGATGTGTAAGAAAAGTGGGATGCCTTTTGGGCATCCCCTTTTTTATTTTATATTAGCAATTAATTTTTTAGTCGATATCTCTTACTGAATCTTAACGTAACCAAAATTGCTATGGAAACATTGGAAATGAGAAAAAAACTGGACCAGATCAAAGACCAGGTACTCAATAAAGTTTTAATCATTGTATTGTTTGTTCAGTTGATCGGGCTCACCATCTCCATTCTGCGCATACCGCAAACCGGCTTTAAAGTCATTTACGGGATCCACATGTTCCTGGCCCTGCTGGTCGTTTCACTCTACCTTCTCCGAAATAAGCTTTCAACCCGGGTTAAAGGTTCCATCTTCATGGGAGCGCTTTATATGCTTGCCATTTCAGGTCTGTCGTCGTGGGGTTTGTATGGATTTGGCTACGTGTATTATATTCCGGCTACGGCTATTGCCTTCCTGTATTTTAACCGGAAAACAGGCTGGTTTTTCACAAGTGCAGGTTTGTTATCGATCATACTTATTGGTTTTTTGTTCAGTCAGGGTATACTCAGTTTTTCACCCGGAAAAGAAAATTACATGCAAACTTTTGCCATGTGGCTCAATATGGTGATTACCGTGTGCCTGGTAACTGTAGCCATAACCCTTTTCTGGAATAATCTTCACGATTCGCTCCTTAACACTTTTATCCAGATCAATCAACAACAAAAACAATTGCAAAAAATGAACGACGAATTGGTGCTTGCCAAAGAACAGGCCGAACAATCCGACAAGCTTAAATCGTCGTTTCTGGCCAACATGAGCCATGAAATTCGTACACCACTCAACATCATCATCGGATTTTCAGGTATGGTTGCCGAGACAGAAGAACTAAGCGAACGACAAGAATTGCAGCAAACCGTAAAAGATAATTGCGACGTTTTATTGAAGCTGGTTAACGATATTGTCGACTTCTCGAAAATCGAAACCGAATCGATTTCGCTTTACAACACCCGTTTCAATATGAATAGAATTCTTGAGACCATTAACAATACCTTTGCATCTCGCCTGTCGCCAGGAGTAAAATTAAACATTGCCCCATTCGATGCTGAAATTGTTGCCGATAAAGACCGTTTGCAACAATTGCTTTACAACCTGGTGGGTAATGCAGTTAAGTTTACCCCATCGGGTCAAATCGATGTAAACTGCGAAATCGTTAACAATCAGATCAAGATTAAAGTTTCCGATACCGGGATTGGCATCCCTGCCGAAGAACACGAGAAAATATTCAACCGTTTTTACAAACTAGACACCTTCAGTCAGGGAGCCGGATTGGGCTTATGTATTTCACGATGGATCACCAAATTGATGGATGGAGATATAAAGGTTGAATCGGAACCGGGCAAAGGCTCAACCTTTGTACTGAGTTTACCTGCCAACGGTGATGAGGCAATAAAAAACAGGAGTGCAAAAAAAATCAACCAACTGGTTTACAATAATTAAATTCGAATAAAGCAGGAAAAGCCACCCCATCTGTTTCGTGCATCATTTGCCACACTACTTCGAAAATTTGCTCCACGTTAGGTTTTGTAAAATATTCGCCATCAATTCCATAGGCAGGGCGATGCGTAGCTGCGGAGAGGGTTCTGGGTGCCGTATCAAGGAAGTGAAAGGCTCCCTGTTCTTCAATTACTTTCTGCATCATGTAAGCGGAAGCCCCACCAGGCACATCCTCGTCGACAAACAAAACTTTCCCTGTTTTCTTTACCGATTGAAGGATGAGCTGATTGATATCGAATGGCAACAGGGTTTGCACATCGATCACTTCGACCGAGATCTTATAATTTTGTAGCAGGTGGGCTGCTTTCTCGGCATGGTGCACGTTCCATCCGTAGGTAACCAAGGTAACATCGTCTCCAGGCACAATTATTTCAGGAACCCCAAGGGGAACGGTGTACCATCCAGGATTTATAGGGACCCGTTCTTTACAATTATATCCTTTGAGGGGTTCAATTACAAGTGCAGGTTCCATTGTGGCAAGCAAGGTGTTGTAAAAACCTGCAGCCTGGGTCATGTTTCGGGGCACGCAAACATGCATTCCCCGTAACGAACCCAACAGCATCATCATGGGTGAACCTGCATGCCAAATGCCTTGCAATTGATGCCCACGGGTTCTTACAATTAATGGAGCGGCCTGTTTCCCTTTGGTCCGGTAAGAAAGGGTTGCCAGGTCGTCGCTTAATTGCGACAAGGCATAAACCAGGTAATCGAGGTATTGAATTTCGGCAATGGGCCTGAATCCCCTTAACGCCAAGCCAATACCTTGGCCAATGATGGTAGCTTCACGGATACCGGTATCCGAAACCCGTTCTGGACCATACTTCTCCTGCATGCCTTTCATTCCTTGGTTCACATCGCCAAGATACCCGGTATCTTCACCAAAAGTAAGCAGATGAGGATATTTACGGAATAGAGCATCAAAATTTTGATTCAGGATCACCGATCCGTTTACTTCTTCAAATTGCTCATTATAAATTGGGTCAACCTTAAATGATCCTTCTGTGTAACTCGTATTTACAGCATCCTGTTCATGATAAAAACCGTCCGTTTTATTTTCAATTTCATGGATAAATTCAAGCAAGCGCAACCTCAATTTATCAAAACTTTTATAGGAGTGAATTTCAAAATAGATGCGTTTGGCCAAACTAAAAATTGCCCTAAAAGTCGGGAAACTTTTTTCTTCAATCTGCCCTATTTCCTGTGTATGGTCGATAGCCCCTCCTGATTCGTTCTTTAACGAAACAATCACTTCATTTAAAATGCGGTTCTGGGGGGAAAAACGAGCCTTAAATTGTGCCCATGCTTTATCTCGGGCAGCACGTGCTTCTATCCAGGCTTCTTTTTCAATTTGTTCAATGATCGAGGATTCAATTTTCACATCATTCAGCAACCACTCCTTGAACTTTATATTGGCATCGTATTCCATTTCCCAGTTCAGGCGCGAAGCATCCTTATATCGTTCGTGCGAACCCGAAGTAGAATGGCCCCCGGGTTGAGTCAACTCTTCGATATGAAACACAACAGGAACATGATTTTCACGACAATATTTAATGCCCTTTCCAAAAACATGCAATAAACCAGGATAGTCCCAGCCCTTGGCCTTGTATATTATTATTCCGTTTGTACCCACTTCTTTGCTGAATCCCTCCAACACATCCGAAATACTCCCTTTCACGGTTTGGAGCGAGGTGGGCACACTGATCCCGTAACCGTCGTCGTATATGACCACTGCAAGTGGTACCTGCATCACCCCGGCAGCATTAAGGGTTTCAAAGAAAATACCTTCCGAAGTACTGGCATCTCCAATGGTAGCAAATACAACTTCGTTGCCAGCACCCTTATTTTTCAGGAATTGTGCCAGATCGGGCCGTTTGCGCAGAATCTGGGAAGCCTGGGCCAACCCCAGGGCCCGTGGCATTTGTCCTGCTGTTGGCGAAATATCGGAAGCAGAATTGTACTGTTGCTGCAAATCGCTGATTTCACCTTGGCTGTTCAAATTGGAAGTAGAAAAATGATTGTTGAAATTCCTTCCCCCGGTCGATGGATTTGCCTCATCGTCGGGATCGCCGTATATCATCGAGAAGAATTCTTCAGGGCGTAATATTCCCAAAGCCAACATCAGGGTCTGATCGCGATAGTAACCTGAACGCCAGTCGCCCTTTTAAAAAAACGGGCCATTACAGCCTGCACCAGTTCTTTTCCATCGCCAAAAATACCAAAATGAGCCCTTCCGTTATGGACTTCTTTTCTTCCCAAGATACTAAGGTTGCGACTCAGGCAAATTGTTTTGTAATCGGCCAACAATTGATGATGCGAATAGGTATTGTTTATCAATAAGTTAGTCTGTTCAAGATACATATAATTAGTATACGTTGGATCTACAAAATGGTCATCTCAATATATTAAGACAATATTATCCTAATTACTCCTCTATAACGAAGGAACTTTGAAAAAGTTTGTTTCGCCACCCGGTTGAAGAAAAAAAATCCCGGTCAATCGATTATGAATGGCCGGGATCACCTAAACTATGAAAAAACGAATCTTACTTTTTTTCAGCTTTTTTAGCTGCACAACAACCTGTTTCAGCTTTTTTTGAACAATCGGTTGTAGCAGCCGATTTCTCACCGCAAGCTTTCTTTTCAGCTTTTGTACAAGCTTCTTTTTTCTCAGGACAAGTGGCTTTCTTTTCGTCAGTTTTCTTATCCTTTTTATTATCGTCGAGCATTACAATAGCTGATTGGGTATCGATTGCCGAAGCAATTGCCGGGGTGAATACAGCTAAGGTAAAAACGAACATCAGCGCAAGTGCCAAATTTTTCTTCATGATTTTTTTATTTAATTGTTTAAACTTATTTAAATCTCTCGAAGCAAAATTAGACTAAAATATCTGCTATTTTAGTTAACGCTATGTTAGATTGTGTTAACGCGGTGTTAATTCAGATTTTTTAATCTTAAAATAGTTATTTTTGTTCATTATGAAGAAGATGCAAAGGCAAGGATATTTAGCGCTCTTAACTTTCGCGGCGCTTGTGGTGTTAATGACCCTACAGGTGCTTTGGCTCCTTCAAACAGCCCGGCTCGAGGAACAGCGTTTTAACCAAAAAGTTACCTCTGCGCTCAAGGAAGCCGGGAACGAGATTGGCCAGAGAGCTCCTGCTTGCAATAAGATGATGAATTATTTATGTGGAGAACAATGTCCCCATGCAGAAAAGATGAGGTCGATCTCCGAAGTCGACAGCATTATAAAAGCAAAATTATCGGCCTATTCCATTTCTCTTGAGTATACTTTTGAAATAAGCGATTCAATCAGCAGAAGCCAAAGCAAGTTGTTCGGTTCGCGTTGTTACCTTCAATCGTTAAACGGGTTACTTGAGAAAGATGGGATCCAGATCAGTTTAAGGTTCCCTGACCGGAACCAGTTTATCCTGGCACAAATAAAGGGTACCTTTCTATTGGCCATTTTTTCAATCGTGTTCGTGGCCGTTTCCTTCCTGATTACCTTTCAGATGTTTACTCGCGAACGAAAAATGCTTGAACAAACCACGCATTTCATCAACAACCTGGTACACGAGTTCCAAACCCCCTTGTCGAACATTCGCCTGGCTACCGGTTTGATCAGGAAGAGGGAAACAGCTTCAAACGATGAAAAAATTGGCGAGTATACTGGGGTAATCCTGAAAGAAAACCAAAAACTCCAAAACCATGTCGAAGAGATCTTAAAAGTTTCGAATTCGGGTTGGTCCAATACCCTTTCCGATCCGGTAAACGTGCACGACGCGATCCGATCGGTAGTCGACGATTTCCTGCATAAGCTTGAGGCAGTCGACGGGGTTATAAAACTCGATCTGAAAGCACCCCACCCGATTATTGTTGCCGAAGAAAAACAATTCACCCTAATCCTTTCAAACCTAATCGACAATGCAATTAAATATTCACTGCACAAACCGATGATTTCAATCTCGACCCACCAGCAAGACCAAAGCCTGATTATCAAGGTTACCGACAATGGTATTGGCATTGAAAAAGGGGAACAAGCCAAAATATTCGACCGTTATTACCGCGTGTCCACCGGTGATATCCATAATGTAAAGGGCTTTGGCCTTGGATTGACCTTTGTAAAACAAAAGGTAGAATCGTTCAATGGGAAAATCAAAATATTGAGCAGTCCGGGAAAAGGCAGTACCTTCATCCTTTCATTTCCAATAGGGCATCATGGAAAAAATTAAAATTTTACTGGTTGAAGACGATACCAGTCTGGGCTTCCTTCTGGTCGATTACCTCGAAGCCAATGGCTTTGAAGTAAAGCTTTATCGTGACGGGGAATCGGGACTGAACGGTTTCAGGATCGGAAAATACGATTTCTGTATTTTCGATGTAATGTTACCCGGGATCGACGGTTTTTCGCTGGCTCAACGGGTAAGGGCCGAGAACAAGAACATTCCCATTGTCTTCCTTACTGCACGTTCGATGAAAGCCGACAAACTAAAAGGCTTCAATTTAGGGGGCGACGATTACATTACCAAGCCTTTCGATGAAGATGAACTCTTGTGCCGGATTAATGCCATTTTGAACCGCTACAGTATTTCGCCGGTAATCGAACAAAAGAAAGACCTTTTTACAATGGTTTCAATCACTTTCGATTACAACAACCAATTGTTGATTTCGGGAGAAGAAAAAAGAAGGTTGACCAAAAAGGAAAGCGACGTGCTCAGAATGCTTTGCCTGTCAGTAAACGAGATCGTAAAACGCGACGACATCCTTTTTTCAATCTGGGGAGACAATGATTATTTCAATGGGAGAAGCCTCGACGTGTTCATTGCTAAATTGCGCAAATACCTGTCGGGAGAACCCTCGGTCAGGATCAGCAGCATCCCCAAAGTAGGATATGTGTTGGAATGCACTCAAAATGGCAACAACAATATGGCGGAAACCCCCGAAGCCCACGAGTAAAATTTCAAAATAAATATCTCAGGTAATTAATCATTTCCTAAATTTGTATCCTGACAAAAAACAAGGAAATGAAAAAAATTGTATTGCTCATACTGATTGCCCTCCTTCTTGCAGGGGCTGGTACTGCATATTTCAGGTATTATTTCGTATTTGGCGAGGGGGTAAAAGCCGGTAACCTCAACTTTATAGTCTATAAGGGCTACTTTTTTAAAACCTGGGAAGGAAGAATAATACAAACCGGTTTTAAAACTCCGGTGCCAGGTAGCATGCAAAGCAACGAGTTTGAATTCAGCATTACCAACGATAGCCTCGCCCATGTATTGGAACTGAACAGCGGAAAATTTGTCGAGTTGCGCTACAAGGAATACCTGCACGATCTTCCCTGGAGGGGAAAAAGCAAATACATCATAACTGAAATTGTAAGGATTGAAGAAGATAATTCCGAGACAGCCCTGCCTTATTAAGCCGGTTGAATTCAATTATTTTTCAAAATTCAACTTATTGAACTCCAGTTGAATTGATTGTTTTTCATTCGTTTCAACTGTTCTCTCAGCAAATTATTCTGATCGAGAATTAGCCCGGGATCGTTACTCACGATTTCGTTGGCTACCGTTCGGGCATATTGTAAAATTTCGCTATCCCGCCCGAGGTTGGCAATTTTCAGGTTAAAACCCAAGCCACTTTGCTGGGTTCCCTCGATATCACCTGGCCCACGCAGTTTCATGTCGGTTTCGGCAATTTCAAAGCCGTCGTTGGTTCTTACCATGGTTTGCAGCCTGATCTGACTTTCATTAGATAGTTTGTACGACGACATCAGGATGCAATACGATTGTTCGGCACCGCGACCTACCCTACCCCTCAACTGGTGCAACTGCGACAAGCCAAAGCGTTCGGCGCTCTCGATCACCATCACCGAAGCATTGGGAACATCGACCCCCACCTCGATTACTGTAGTAGAAACCAAAAGTTGAGATTCACCGGATTTAAATTTTTGCATCTCCTCCTCTTTCTCGTCCGAACGCATCCTCCCATGCACCATGCCGATGCGGCAATCGGGAAAAACCTTTTTAGCCACCTCGAAACCATCTTGTAAGTTCTTGAGATCAAGTTTCTCCGACTCTTCGATCAAAGGATAAACCAAATAAACCTGTCGGCCTTTGGCAATTTCGGCATGCAAAAATTGGTATACTTGTTTCCTGCGGTTATCAAAGAAATGAAGGGTTTTTACCGGTACCCTGCCCGGGGGAAGTTCATCGATCACCGAAACGTCAAGGTCGCCATAGACGGTCATGGCAAGGGTCCGGGGGATTGGTGTAGCCGTCATAACCAACACATGCGGCGGAACTTCATTTTTTGCCCAAAGCTTGGCGCGTTGTTCCACTCCAAAGCGATGTTGTTCGTCGATCACCACCAAACCCAAATTATTGAATTCTACCTTCTTCTCGATTAAAGCATGGGTGCCCACCAAAATTGGTAAACTACCGTCGCTTAGGCCTTCATGTATCTCCCTTCTCTTGGCGGTTTTCGACGAACCAGTCAGCAATTCCACTTGCACCCCAAGAGGTAACGACATGTCTTTCAATGTATTATAATGTTGGGTGGCCAAAATTTCAGTTGGAGCCATCAGGCAAGCCTGGGTACCGTTATCGAGGGCCATCAACATGCACATAAAGGCCACGAGGGTTTTCCCACTCCCCACATCTCCCTGAAGAAGGCGGTTCATTTGGTGACCCGTCATTACATCGTGCCGTATTTCCCTGATGACTTTTTTTTGTGCCCCTGTAAGTTCAAACGGCAGCACTTCGTGGTAAAAGCGGTTAAAATGAACACCTATGGTGTGAAAAACATGTCCCTTAAACTTTCTCGAACGATTTGCCTTGATGCTGAGCAGCTTTAACTGGATATAGAAAAGTTCTTCGAATTTTAACCGGTATCGGGCAGTACGTAACACATCATTATTTTCCGGGAAATGCACTTGTTTTAAGGCTTCGGGTAAGGCCATCAGTTTATAATAGCTGGTAAACCAGGCAGGTAAGGTTTCCCGAATATGATTGTATACCAAAGCCATCAAATTTGCCTGGATTTTCAGAATGGCTTTTGAACCCAGGTAGGCCTTTTTCATTTTTTCGGAAGTGTTGTAAAAAGCCTGGATGGTTCCTGCAACATTTGCGCTATTTAAATCGGGTTGTTCCAATTCGGGATGGATGATGTTAACCCTTCCGTTGAACACTGAAGGCTTTCCGAACACCACAAATTGAGTATCGGGCTTTAACGAAGGCTGAACATATTTGATGCCCTGAAACCAGATTAACTCCAAAGTACCAGTTTCATCGTAGAGCAGGGCCGACAGCCGGGCTTTGGCCCCTGTCCCGCTAAGCTCTACCGACCTGATCTTCCCGATGATTTGTACATAGCCCATTTCGCCCGTAATTTCACGACAGGTGTAGAATTTGGTTCGGTCGACATATTTGTAAGGAAAATAATACAGAAGGTCGGAACAGGTAAAAATACCCAATTCCTTGTTCAGAATTTCCGCCTTCCGGGGGCCTACCCCAGATAAAAATTTAATGTCCTGTAGAAGTATTTGAGACATACCACAAATATAAATGATTTTTTTTTTGGCTGTCGATTTTCGAACATTGAACAAAAAACCAACAATTTCATTATAGGAGTATTAGTTTTGCACATGATAAAGAAACAAACAAATGAACAAAGAATTCAAGATCTATACAAAAACCGGCGATGATGGAACCTCCGGACTGGTTGGGGGGACCCGGGTAAAAAAATGGGATAAGCGCTTGGAAGCTTATGGCACAATTGATGAACTGAATAGTTGGATTGGATTAATCAGGGCTGGGAATACCGACAACTTAACCGATAAGTCGCTGACTTCAATTCAGGAACGCTTGTTTGTAATTGGCTCCCATCTGGCAACTGAAAATACGGAAACCGGGAAAAACAAAATACCTTCATGCAATGGTGACGAAATCCGCAAACTGGAAACGGAGATCGACCGTATGCAGGTTGAATTGCCTTCGATAAATCGGTTTATATTGCCAGGAGGATCAGCATCGGCAGCACAATGTCATGTTGCCCGCACTGTGTGCCGCAGGGCCGAGCGACGCATTGCCGAATTATCGGAAAGCACTGTTGTTGACAAAAACAACCAGGTATACATTAACCGCCTTTCAGACTACCTTTTTGTTTTGTCGAGGTATTTCAATCATCTCGAAAAAAAAAATGAGCTATTCTGGGAACATAAATAATAACAACATTAATACTTCTAAAAAAAATCTTTACATTTGAAAGCGTAAATTAAATACAACCTACAAATGACAATCAGAATCCTAACCCGAACTATTGGTATCATCGTATTTTTCGCATTACAATGCCATTTTATTTTTGCACAAGTCCCACACAAGGTAAGTTACCAAATGGTGGTGCGCAATGCATCAGGACAACTTGTAAAAGAATTGCCGGTAGGTGTAAGGCTTAGCATCCTTCAAGACTCGGCCCAAGGCAGTGCAGTTTATGTTGAAACCCACACCATCCAAAGCAATAAAAATGGTCTGGTTAGCCTCGAAGTTGGAGCTGGAACTTACACAGGCAGCACCTTTGCAGAAATCGTCTGGGCAGATGGCCCATATTTTCTTAAAATAGAAACCGATCCGGCTGGAGGTTCAGCTTATGCCTTCAACGGGATCAGCGAGATATTGAGTGTTCCTTATGCTTTACACTCACGAACTGCCGAAAGCTATACCGGCACTCTTAATGAAACCGACCCCAGTGTTCCTATTGGTTTAACTACTGGTGAAATGCAAATCTGGAACGGTACAAGCTGGATTTCTCTTGCTCCCGGAAGCAATGGCTCTGTTCTTACAATTTCGAATGGAGCTCCTAAATGGATAAATCCCAATGGAATAAATGAAGTAATCAACCCTGCAACCGGCAAAACATGGATGGATCGAAATCTTGGTGCCAGCAGGGCCGCTTCGGGCAGTACCGTTATAACGTCATACGGCGACTTATACCAGTGGGGCCGTGCTACCGATGGCCATCAGCTAAGAACCTCCGATACTACTCTCACATTAAGTACAAGCGATACTCCGGGGCATGGAAAATTTATATGTTCTTATAATATTCCAGCCGATTGGCGCTCCCCGGCAAACAATAATTTATGGCAAGGCGTAAGTGGCATCAACAATCCATGCCCAAGCGGCTTTCGTCTCCCCACCGAGGCCGAATTGAATGAAGAACGAGGAAGTTGGAGCAGCAATGATGCTGCAGGGGCTTTTGAATCTCCTCTTAAGTTGCCCTTGCCTGGCCATCGGAACTATGGTGATGGCTCACTTCTCGAAGTAGGAACTATTGGCTATTATTGGTCAAGTACAGTTTCTGGTTTTCTTGCAAGAATGTTGCTGATTGAAGGGAGTGATGCCCAAATGTTAAGTTTTAGCAGCCCTTATGGTTTTTCCGTTCGATGCATCAAAGACTAAGAAATTTTCAACCCAAAACCTAAATATCGATTTTTATGAAAAAGATACTGGTCCTACTTACTTTTCTGTTTTTCGTAACATCAAGTGCACTATTTGCCCAGCAAGCACTGGTCAGCTCGGGTGGCGATGGCACCGGCACCGGGGGTTCATTCAGTTATTCATTCGGACAATTTGCTGGTGAAACCTTTTTCGAAGGAAACAGTTCAGTGGCACAAGGGGTACAACATCCATTCGAGGTTTTTTCTGAAGGACAAACTGTACCCGAGAATCTGAACCTAGCGGACACAACTATCGGCGAAGGTTCTATTTGCTACAATGCACTCGCTACTCTTACAATTGCCGGGAGCGAAGGCCCTGTCGTGATACAAGCCAATGCCACAGTTGAGTTCATTGCGGGTCAATCCATCCAATTCTTGCCAGGATTTTACGCACAGTCAGGAAGCTCTGTTATTGGCCGTATTACCACTACAGGAGATTTTTGCGAGGGGTACCCTGCCCCAGGAATGTTAATTGCCCCTCCAATTGCTGAAAAAAGCATCACACTGAAGAAATCATCGGAAGAAATTAACGGGGCATTCACCAACATGAGCGTTAAAGTTTACCCCAATCCCAATAACGGGCGCTTTGCAATCGGGTTGGTTAACTTCAGAAACAAAGCCCGGGTATATGTTTACAACCAAGTAGGTGCAGTAATCCATAGCACTGAAATAGAACATGATAAAATTGCAGAAATCGAACTATCCAACGTCCAGAATGGCTTATATTACGTAAGGGTTGTTGAAGGCGTTCAACAATTTGTGAATAAAATAATTGTGAATTAACACTTCGATAGGATACAAATCAGAACTTCAATTTTGAAAAACTTAAATAAATGAAAATCAAAAAACTATATCTAACCATCAGTCTCGTTGCATGTATTGTTTTACAATCGGAATGGCTTTTTGCCCAGGCTCCCCCAAAAGTTAGTTATCAAATGGTGGTACGAAATGCCTCATGTCAGTTGGTAAAAGAATCGCCGGTAGGTACCAGGCTAAGCATCCTTCAAGGCTCGGCCAGTGGCAGTGCTGTTTATGTTGAAACACATACAATACAAAGCAATGTAAATGGCTTGGTCAGCCTCGAAGTAGGTGGCGGAACTTATACCGGAAGCTCTTTTGCAGATATCGACTGGGCTGATGGCCCTTACTATTTAAAAGTAGAAACCGATCCGGCGGGAGGTTCAAATTACATTTTTTACGGGAATAGTCAAATCAACAGTGTTCCCTTTGCGTTGCATGCAAAAACAGCCGATAGCCTTACCGGTTCAATTAAAGAAACCGATCCCCGCGTTCCAGATGGAACTACTCAGGGCGAAATGCAATATTGGAACGGAACAGTCTGGACAACCTTGATCCCAGGAAGTGAAGGCCAGATAATGACAATGGTGAATGGCAGACCTGTTTGGTTTGAAGATCCTCATAACACAGATGTTACTAACCCGGTAACCGGCGAAACCTGGAAAGACCGCAACTTAGGTGCCGGCAGAGTGGCTTTAAGCAGTACCGACGAAGAAGCTTATGGCGACCTGTACCAATGGGGCCGTGGAAGCGATGGGCACCAGCTAAGAACCAGTCCGACGACAACAACCTTAAGCGCAGCAAATAACCCGGAACATGGGGATTTTATTTTAGCTTCGGAAATGCCTTATGCATGGCAAACCCCCATTCAACACGATCTTTGGCAAGGAATTTTCGGAATCAACAACCCCTGTCCAAGTGGTTATCGTATACCTACATCTGCTGAATGGGAAGCAGAAATTCAAACCTGGGCCAGCAACGATAATGAAGGAGCGTTCAATTCTCCTTTGAAACTAACCTTAGCCGGTTGGCGCAGACCGGAAAATGGTTCGCTGGAAGATGTTGGTTTTGTTGGCTCTTATTGGTCGAGTACATTAACTGGCACTTATGATATAACGGCCTATTATCTCTCAATAAGCAGCAGTTCAACCAACATTTGGGGCACCAATTATTCATACGGAAATACTGTTCGTTGTATAAAAGATTGATAAGTTACCAAAATCAGGTGCTTTAGATAAAATGCAACATATATTTGCAAAACCATTATTAATCAATTAGTATCATCCACATGAAAAACAATACCTATTCCTTTATAACTGTTATTTTCTTAGTTCTGGCTTTTCATTCAATTCTAGTTTGTGCCCAGGCGCCACAAAAAGTAAGCTACCAGATGGTGGTACGCGATGCCTCAGGGCAACTGGTAAAAGAATCGCCTGTAGGTGTGAGGATAAGCATCCTGCAAGGCTCAGCCCAAGGCAGTGCTGTTTATGTAGAAACCCATACGTCTCAAAGCAATGTAAATGGCATGCTTAGCTTTGATGTTGGAGAAGGATTGCCTGTAAGCAATACTTTTGCAGGCATCGATTGGACCAATGGCCCATTTTTCCTTCAAATAGAAACCGACCCTTCAGGCGGTACCAGTTATACAATAAGTGCTTCAAACGAAATACTGAGTGTACCTTATGCACTTCATGCAGTTACAGCCGATAGCATTACCGGCACACTTAACGAAACCGACCCCAAGGTGCCTGTTGGAACCAGCCAAGGGGAAATGCAGTTTTGGAACGGCACCTCCTGGATATCGCTTGCCCCGGGAATCAACGGGCAGGTTCTGACCATGGTTAATGGTGTTCCTTCATGGATCGACACTAATAAATTTGGCCATTTTACCGACTCGCGCGATGGAAAAACTTACCGCACTATTGAAATTAATGATCAAATATGGATGGCTGATAATCTGGCATGGTTACCTGAAGTGAGCCCTTCGACCAATAACTCGTTCGAAGATCCATATTGTTATGTGTACGACTATGAAGGAGCAAATATAAGTGATGCAAAAACCACTTTTAACTATCAAACATATGGAGTGTTGTATAATTGGCCGGCAGCAATGAATGCCTGTCCTTCGGGATGGAGCCTCCCAAGTTCTGAGGAATGGGAATCCTTATTCACCTATCTGGGTGGCTCTCTTATTGCTGGCGGAAAGATTAAAACAGTAGCAACCTGGGAAACTCCTAATTCAGGTGCAACAAACGAAAGTGGTTTTTCTGCGCTTCCTGCAGGAACATGCTTCTACTATGGGCATGAGTCGTTTGATAATTTAGGCAGCATGGCCGGATGGTGGAGCAGCACCCAAATGCTTGCCGGAGGAGGAGCTGCAATGTGCTATTTTGCTAATTATAATTCACCTGAAATGACCCCACGGCATGATCTTGTAAATATTGGATTGAGCGTTCGTTGCATCAAGGATTAAAACATGTAGCCAGCATAGTAGAATCGCACAAACAATTGTCCACCAGACGGTTTGTATAAATGATCGGATTAAATGGGGTCAAAGAAAAGGAAATAAGCAAGAAGAAGAACTGTGATTCATCATTAATCAAAAATCGAAAATTACTTTTTCCTGCACATTCTATCCGAAAAATTAAACTGACAAAATCGAACTTTTTTTAGGCCTTTTCTTTCTCCTTAAATAAAATACTCTGATATCCGGATTCAATTTTGGTTCAAACAGAATTTCAGTGGAAATTCTGTTTGAACCAAACGATACTAATGTGGAAAAAATATAGGAATAAGCCTTACTTATTGTACTGTTATTAAAGTAGATAAACACACAGACTCCTCCATTCATTTTGCCTTAAAAATATAAATAGAAATAGAAATTAAATATACAAGATTAATTTCATACATTTGTTTTATATCTTAGGTTTTAATCCTATTAGTTTCAGGCCATTCTACTAACTTTAATTAAATCAACACAATGAAGAAATATTCAGTCTTCGCAGTGCTTATCTGCACCCTATTAATCACAAAAAACATTTTGGCACAAAACCCAGTTGCAACCCTCGAACACAACGGTACAACCCAAGTATTTTACGGATCCAATGCTTTGGTCGATGCCTACCAGGTCTCGGTGAATGGAGATGAAATTCTGCTGTCGACCGGATTCTTCTCTCCACCAGTACTAATTGAAAAGGGAATTAAAATAATTGGGGCAGGTCATTTTCCTGATTCTGCAAATGTGGCCAGACGAACTACCATCTCTGGTAATATTAACATTAGTGGCAATGGGGCCGATAGTTTGCACCTTGAAGGATTATTTGTGAATTCAAGTATCAATTTTTATGATTTACCAACAAATAATGTTACTGTTTTACGATGCGGTTTAAGTGGGATTAATTTTAATTCAAGTTCCATTGCTAATGGTAAAAATTATTGTTCAATAATAGAATGCTATGTCGGGTCGGTTAGTTTTTCAAATTATGGAGAAAATCTTTTAATCAGGCATTGTGTCATTCTAGATCGCATCAGCGATATATTGGATAAAGCAATAATTGAAGGAAATATATTGCTAAATGAATCTGATCTTTTTTGGCAATACTATACATTAATTAATATTTCAGGAGCAATAATAAGAAATAATATTTTCTTAGATCAACATGAGGTTGGCTTACACAATAATTCTACCAATAATTCCTATAATAATAACTTATTTGTATTTGACACAATAAGTTTCGCTAACAATACTTGTTATGGAAATTATTATAATGGCGTACAAAGCGACCTGTTTGTAAATCAAAATGGAGATCAAATTGATTACACCAACGATTACCATCTCAAAAATCCCGGATTATACTTAGGAACCGATGGAACTCAAATAGGTATTTATGGAGGAACGGTTCCATTTAAAGAGAAGGGATTGCCTTCAAACCCTCAGGTTATTACAAAAAGTGTAGCCAGCGAAACCGATGCCGGCGGCAACCTCAACATCAACTTTACTGTAAAGGCTCAAGAAAACTAACCAACCATGAAACAACGACTTTTGCTATCAAGTCTGTTTGTTATTGGTTTGGTTTTAACAAGTTTTGCCCAAAACAATATCAATCAATACGAATATTGGTTCGACAACAGTTTCGAATCGAAAACAGTTGCCAATATTACGCCAGCCACACTGGTTAACCTGAGTACTTCCATTCCAACCACAGGATTACCTGCCGGATTGCACACCTTTCAGATACGCTTTGGTGAAACTACAGGTACATGGAGCTCGACCAACATACAGTTCTTTATAAAAACAAAAAGTTCTTCCCCGAATAATGGATTGATTTCCCGTTACGAATATTGGTTCGACAACAATTACGAAGATAAAACGGTACAAACGGTTTCTCAACAAAGCGAACTTACCCTGGCATCAGCACTTTCTGCAAGTCAGCTTTCTGCCGGATTGCACACTTTTCAGATCCGTTTCCAGGAAAGCACAGGAGCCTGGAGTTCAACCACCACGCAGTACTTTTATAAACCGAAAGAGATAATTGATCGGAGCGGAAATGGAATTATAGCCTATCGCTATTGGCCGGGAAATGAATTTAACAAAAGTGTTGATGTGGATATTGACCCGGTCAATCCCCTTATCCTTAACAATGTGATCATTCCCGTTTCGCCTTCAAAAAAGGTCAATCCAAACGATTATCAATTTCATCCCAACCCATTAACCAATCATACAGTTAGCTCCAAAAACCCATTGTTGCTTAACTTTCAGTTTAAAGATAGCATCGGTGAATGGGGCTCACCCATTGTCGACTCAATTATTTACAATTACACTGAAGTGGTAACCTGCGATCAGTTGCAATTGGGCCTTGCTAAATTAAAACCATTGCCAACTGCCGATACCCTCCAGTTTTTCAGCTTTGAAGCTTTGTCTGGTGATAGCATAATGCTGCAAGCTGACCAGGCACTTGTTTTCGATCTTTTTGATTCCACGGGTACAAAATTGAAGACAATATCAGGAAGTGGCAGTATAACAGGAGAAGGCATTACCGTATATCAAAATGGCTATTACTATATTGCTGTACATGGTTTTGTTACTGGATCGGAAACCTATAGTATCCTGGCGAATAACACATTGAATAATCCACCCATTGCAATTGCTGGCCCCGACCGAACCGTCAACGAAGATGACCTTGTACTGTTGGACGGCTCAGCATCGTTCGATCCAGATAATGACACGATTACCTACCGATGGAATACCCCTGCTGGGATTACCCTAAGTTCGGATACAACAGCCCAACCCACGTTCATTGCTCCCGAAGTGGTCGTTGATACCACTTTTGCATTAATTTTAGAACTAAACGATGGTACTGTCGATTCGAAAGCCGATACTGTAAACGTTACAGTAAAAAATATTTTTCGTTGGCTTACCCTGTCTGATACCCTTATCAATCTTTCATACCAGGAAGGAAACGCAGATTCTTTGGTCCTTGAATCCAATGCAATCTGGTTAGCAAATTCAGATAAAACATGGTTAACTGTAAATCCATTAACCGGGAAAGGCTCCGACACCCTGATTTTTACTGCCCAGGCAAACCCGTTCTATTCACCTCGTGAAGCTACAATTACCATTTCGGTAAAAGGTACTAAAGACCAAATCATTCATGTTACACAAAATGGTTGTTCCGAAGTTGCTGCAGGGGGTTTAAGTGCCTTACTTGGAGGCCAGAAATCAACAATAACAAATCTTACTTTATCAGGTACCATTGATGCCCGCGATTTCAAAACCATGCGCGATGAGATGCCCATGCTTTCGGAACTGAATTTAAGTGGCGTTTCCGTATCAGCTTATTCCGGAACAGAGGGGACAACAGGTAGCGATCAAACCGATTATCCTGCCGATGAAGTTCCTGACTTTGCCCTTTGTGAACCCGACCACTGGGAGGGGGCTCCGGCACTTAGGTCGGTTGTATTGCCTGCCTCCATCATTTCGATCGGTGAAACTGCTTTGGCGAATAAGCTCAAATTGGAGACAATAAATATTCCCCCAGCTTTAAAAACCATAAAATCGATGGCTTTTACCTTCGACTCCAGTTTGGTTACGGTTGCCATTCCTCGATCGGTCGATTTTATAGGTTCAGCCGCATTTGCCGGTAGCAGTGGTTTAAAAACCGTAGATGAAGAAAACCAAAAATACTCGAGCCTCGAAGGAGTGTTGTACAATAAGGCTCAAACCACCCTGATCCATTGCCCGGTTTCAAAAACAGGCAATTATTCAATCCCCCTAATGGTTGACACCATCGGAGGATACGCTTTCTACGAATGCAAAAAATTAACCGGAACCATGGTATTCCCTATTTCACTTCAATCGATAGGAGATTGGGCCTTCTTTTCTTGTTCAGGTTTATCTGGCACCCTTCAAATTCCCAACTCAATTTCAATAATCGAAGAGGGTTCATTTTTCGGTTGTAGTGGTTTTTCATCGTTAGTTATTCCCTCCTCGGTGACCAAAATAGAATATGCAGCCTTTTATGACTGTTCCCAATTTTCAGGGAATTTAATCATCCCAACATCGGTGAACAGTATTGGAGAAGATGCTTTCACCAATTGCAGGAATTTATCGGGAAACCTGACGATTCCATCGTCGATAAATAGAATTGAACGAAATACATTTTACAATTGCAGTGGATTTACTTCACTTACCTTACCAAAGTCAGTTAGCCACATTGGAAGTTATGCTTTTTGTAATTGTGAAAGTTTAACTTCAATCAGCTCCTGTTCTGTTATCCCGGTAAATTTAAGCAGTTCAAATTTTGTATTTGGAAATGTCGATACCACAAATTGTCAACTGAATGTACCCTTCGGTTCATTGCTTGCTTATCAATCGGCCAACCAGTGGCAGGACTTTCTCCATATTATTGAAATGCAAAATCAGAAACCCATTGCCAACAGCGGGTCCGACCAGGTTATCAATGAAAACTCCCGGGTAACTTTAGATGGCACAGCCTCTTTTGATCCTGAAGACCAAACGCTTACTTTCCTTTTGACAGCGCCTGAAGGGATAGTATTAAGTTCCAACACCGATGCTCAACCAACATTTACATCACCTGAAGTTAATTCTGATACTTCACTTACATTCATACTTGTTGTTAACGATGGAATGATCGATTCGGAACCCGATACGGTCATTGTTACAGTTAAACATATACCTCATTTTACTCCAGTGTGGACCGGCAACGGCATCGAACACATGAACATCAACATAGTTACTGCCCGGCTCGATGAACTGGACCTTAAAGCAGGCGATGAGATCGGGATTTTCGACGGGACTAAATGTGTGGGGGTAGGTACAATAACGACAACCCTATCGCCTACGAATTTCCTTGAAATTGCCGTTTCGCACGACGATAGTACAGGAAATGGATACACAGAAGGAAACAGCATCAGCTATGTTTATTTCAAAAAAGAAAGTAACAAAGAGTTCAGTCTTGTCGATGTCTT
>CAZSIK010000038.1:21625-22185 GCA_964606515.1 uncultured Prolixibacteraceae bacterium | reverse complement strand
GGTTTTTCGGGGGTAATATCGGTCCATTGTCCAGTTTGGGTATTGAGTTTCCACACTCCGCCATCGCTCATGGGCATGGGGCCTGGATTGGTGCCGTAGGAAATGTAAAGGTTGCCATCCGTTGCCAATACGCCATGGGTTGGCCTGTATTGAACAGGTTGACCAGGAACTGCCAACCAGCTTTTCCCTCCGTCGGTGGAACGAAACAGATTTTCCCTGTTAAGAAGCGATACTCCCACATAAATATCTTGAGTGTATTGATTTTCAGGATTTGATAAGCCAAAAACTACGAAAACGATTCCGCATCCCCTGTTGGGACGGTTTCTTCGTTCAGGAATGTTTTGAGTATCCTGTGGAATAATTTCGGTTATGTCGGGGAAGGAGTTAACCCGGTTCCAGGTTTTGGCTGCATCGTCGCTTTTCCAAAGGCCATCGTTTCGGGTACCCAAATAAATAATGTTGCTATTTTGGGGGTCTACCATCATGCGCTCGCCGTTGCCCCGCCCATTTTCGTTGCCTCCCATTTTGAAGGGCATATCGATCCGTTCGAAGGTAAGGCC
>CAZSIK010000038.1:21266-21615 GCA_964606515.1 uncultured Prolixibacteraceae bacterium | reverse complement strand
TGCTCCATTGGGAATGTGTGGGGCGGTGTAGGTTCCGCACGACAAATACACCCGGTCGGGATTATTGGGGTCGATGGCAATGCTTTCGACGCCCATTAGGTTGTTGTCTTCGTACGAAACCCAGTCGAGCAGGGGAATCCATCTTTTCAGGCTCTCTTCCCATCGGTAGGCCCCGCCCATATCGGTGCGGCAATAACGCAGGTTGGGCTCAGAGGGATGAAAAATAATCCCATCGATGAAGCCACCGCCAACAATTTGTACATTTTTCCATGTATAAGCTGAGGGAGCATTGGAATGTGAACAGGAAGTAAGTAAGGCAAAAAGAAGCAGGAACAGGAGCAATATATTC
>CAZSIK010000038.1:12716-21256 GCA_964606515.1 uncultured Prolixibacteraceae bacterium | reverse complement strand
ATCATTAGGTTATAGGTTTATTCGGATATTAATAATTGGATCAAATTTATAAATTCATACGTAATATTGTTTTTTTTATGAAAATTTCTTAAAGATGAATGTTAGGTTAACCTGTTATGAAGTGTAGGTATACTGGCAAATATTCGGCAGACAAATTAAAAAAAATGATTTTTTAGAATAATTTTTAATCCAAATTGGGAATATATTGTAAATTTGATTTTAATGATTATTTTTAAATTTTGTATTTATTTTGATATTCAGGCTGGGGTTAAGGGAACCTGCATCATTGGGATGGACAGAGAAGATTAAAGTGCTGGTGTGGTTAAGCGTTTATAAGTGCGGATTATGCAAGCCGGAGGCGAGTTGTACATTATCCGCTAAAGCCAGGGCAAGAATTTTCCCTGGCTTTTTTTATGGGAAATAGTTACTTTCAATAATAATTATCAATAAAAATACAATGAAAAAGTTTCTTAGGTTCGTTTTTATCCTTCGGACTGTTTTTTTGGTCTGCTTTCTTTTTGTTGGTCAGTTGGCTTTTGGTCAGCTGGTTGACTTAAGCGAGCATTCGGGAAAAATCAAGGTCGCTTGTGTTGGGAACAGCATTACGTATGGCTCGGGCATTCAGCATCGCGACAGTCTTTCTTATCCTGCACAATTGGGTAGGATGTTGGGGGAAAAATGGGAAGTGCGAAATTTTGGTGTGGGTGGAAGGACACTTTTGTCGAAAGGTGATCGTCCCTATATCAAGGAAAAAGCTTATGCCGATGCTCTTTCATTTTTGCCTGAGGTGGTTTTGATCAAGTTGGGTACTAACGACACGAAGCCTCATAACTGGCAGTATAAGGATGAGTTTTTAAGCGATTACCGTACTCTTGTGGAATCGTTCAAAAAGTTGGAGTCGAAGCCGACTGTTATTCTTCTGAAAGCGGTTCCGGCTTTTCCTGAGCGCTGGGGAATTAGCGACAGTCTGATCCGTAACGGGGTAAACCCCATGGTGGGCCAGTTGGCCAGCGAATTGGGGCTTCCCGTGATTGACCTGTACAAGGTATTGGAAAATCGGGGAGATCTGTTTCCCGACCAGATTCATCCCAATGCGAAAGGGGCTGAAATTATGGCCAGAAAGATTTTCCAGGCACTGACAGGGAAGGAGTAAAAGCAATTCAGCAAAACAATAAAAGGCAGTTCAAGGTTTGTGCCCTTGAACTGCCTTTTTACATTATTTGTTTACTAAACAGATCGTTCAATGTTCCAGACAAAAGCCCTGATTCCGACTTCTTCATTGATCTGGTTAAGCTTTTCAACCTTTCCAAGTAAAATATCAACTATATTATCGTCGACAATGGTTAGCAAGGAATTGTTGATTTCAGGCCAGGTGTGCGTACCCATGTGTGGGTCGCCCTTTACCGAGCCACGCCCATACGTGTCGGTCCATTGGGTATAGCCCCTGATCTCGAGCCGGTCGAGCATATACTCCACACGTTCGGTAAATGCTTGATTATATGATATAAATACTGCCTTCATTGTTTTTGAGATTATTTATCCATGAAAATAAATTTCTTTCTTATTGACATCACCTTGTCCCGTTCGCCTTTCCTGGCCATAATGGCGTAAGCAACCGGCACCACGATCATGGTCACAATAGTTGATAGGGTTAAACCACCAATTACGGCAATACCCATCGGGCTCCATATTTCAGAACCTTCGCCTTTGCTCAGCGCCATAGGTACCATACCCAGGATGGTGGTGAAGGCAGTCATGAGCACGGGCCTTAACCTCGATTTTCCTGAAACGATAATGGCTTCTTTCAGTTCCATGCCCCGGTCGCGCATCAGGTTGATGTAGTCGACCAGCACAATCCCGTTTTTTACAACGATCCCAATAAGCAACACTGCCCCGAGTGCAGCAATGATGCTGAGGTTGGTGCCGGTCAGGTATAGGGTGAAAACTACACCGGGTACGATGAACAGGATGGACATCATTATGATTGCTGGCATTTTAAACGACTCGAACTGACTGGCCATCACAATATATACTAATAATAATGAAAGCAAGGCCAGTAAGGCGATATCGATAAACGAATCGGCCATATCTTCGTAAGCCCCACCCACTTCAACGGTCATTCCTTGTGGTACTCCGGTTTCATCGATTTGCCCCTGGATGGAAGAAGCTAAATCTCCCAATGAGATCTTATAGGGCGAGGCCGAAACGGTTACAATCCTTTGTTTGCGTTTTCGTTCGATGTTAGGTGGAGTCAGTTTCTGTTCTACCGTTCCGAGTTCCTTTAGTCGGATGGAACTTCCAGAAGAGGTCGTAATCAGGATGTTTTCGAGGTCGGTAAGCGAATTTCGAGCATCCTCCTTGAATTTGACCACTACATTGTATTCGTCGCCAAATTCGCGGTAACGGGTAGCGATCAATCCGGACACCCGGTTCCTGATCATGGTCGAAACCATGGCCGTGCTGAGCCCATGCCGGGCTAATTTTTCGCGGTCGAGGTTGACCGAAAGCTCGGGTTTGAACTTTTCACGACTGATTTTTACTTCACGCGCACCTTCGATTTTTTCAATTTTCTTTTGCAATTCTTTTGCAAAAATCGTAGTGGCTTCAAGGTCGTGACCATAAATTTCGACATCGACACTCGAGGAGCCCATCATGCCCATACCCCCTCCACCGCTGGTCGAAACCGTATAATTCAATATCTCAGGAATGGTTGAAAGATAATTTCTAAGTTCCTCTGAAATGTCCCACACCGAGCGTTGACGTTCCTCGGAACTCGTGAGTCTTAAGCTGTAATTGATTGTATTTGAGCCTGTGGTTTGAAAAATTGAACTGATTCCACCTGAATCGTCGTTACCGGTTGATGACGATTTCATTTTTGCTTCTGGCATGTTGGTCTCGATAAACTGATCGATTTGCCGGGTAATTTTTACTGTTTCTTCAAAGCGGGTACCTGTTTGGAGCTCTATGGTTGCACTGATGTTCCCGCTATCGGATTCGGGTATGAATTCCGTTCCAATTCCTCCGATAAACAAGAACGAACTTAAGAAGAGTGCAACAGAAGCCAAGGAAACAATTATTTTGTGGTTCAACGACCACCTGAGCGATTTGCCGTAAAAACGGTCCATCCAATTGAGCAGGGGCAAGGCAGTACGTTCCCAACTTAAGATGCTGTACTTTTCTTTCCTGGGTTTTAGTTTCAGCATGTAGGCACTCAGCATCGGGGTGAGCGAGATGGCGGCCAATGTTGAGGTAACCACGGTAATTGAAACAGTCCAGCCCAATTGTTTGAATAGCACACCGGTCATGCCGCCAACCAGGGTTAGGGGCATAAATACCGCAACAACGGTTAGGGTGGTAATAATTACGGCAAGCCATACTTCGTTGGTGGCATATATGGCTGCCTCCCTTGGGCTGCTTCCCCGGTCGATGTGTTTCGAAATGTTTTCAAGCACCACGATGGCGTCGTCGACCACCATCCCGATGGCGATGGAAAGCGAGGAAAGAGAAATAATGTTGATCGAGTTTCCTGTGATGTACAGGTAAATAAACGCCACAATCAACGAAATGGGAATGGTTAGCGCGATGATAAAGGTAGCCCGGAAGTGCCCCAGAAAAAAGAGGACCACCAGGGTTACGAAGATAAAAGCATAGAAAAGCGTTTCGGTAAGGTTGTCGATCGAGTTCTCGATGAATTCTGAAGTATCGAAAACTGCGTTGATCTTGACATCGCGAGGAAGGTTTTTTTCAATTTTCTTCAATTCTTTACGTACTTCCTGGGCGATTTTTACCGTGTTCCCCCCCGATTTTTTCATTACGAACATCCTAACCCCTTTCTTCCCGTTAAGGCTTTCTTCGAGGTTGATGTCGGCATAGGTGTCTTTTACTTCGGCCACATCCCTAAGGTAGATGATGTTGCCGTTGTAGTTGGCCACCACGAGGCTTTCGATCTCCTTGCTGCTTTTGAATTCACCTTCAACCTTTAGTGGATAGGTAATTTTACCCATCTCGATATTCCCAGAAGGCATGTTGAGGTTTTCAGACATCAACACATTGCCAATTTGTTCAACGGTAAGGTTGTAAGCCTCCATCCTCACGGGATCGACCTCGACACGGATTTCGCGGTCGGGACCTCCCGAGTAGCCGATCGAGCCAATTCCATCGATCTTGTTCAATGGATTGGCAATTTTTTCTTCAATAATTTTATCAAGTCCCTCGTAACTTTCATCGGCAGTAATCGAATAAAACAGGATGGGCATCATGCTCGAATTGAACTTGTAGATCACGGGATCTTCGGCGTTCTCGGGCAAATAATTTTCGATGAACGAGAGACCGTCGCGGATGTCGTTGGCCGCTTCGTCGAGGTCAGTCCCCCATTCGAATTCGGCAAATACCACCGAGATGTTGTCTCTCGATACCGAGGTTACTTCTTTTATGTTGCTGATCGAAGAAAGTGCATCTTCTACAGGTTTCGAAAGGTTGGTTTCGATGTCGGATGCGTTGGCGCCGTTATATTGGGTGAGAACGGTAATGGCCGGGAGTTCGACTTCAGGGTACAAATCGATGGGCAATTGTACCAGCGAGAATAACCCCATGACGATTACCCCTACAAATATGAGCAGGGTGGTAATGGGCCGTTTGACTGAGTCTCTATATATACTCATGATGAAATGATTTTAAATGCTACTGGGTTATTTTAACTTTTGATCCATCCATGATGACTGCTTGTCCGGCAACAATCAGTTCGTCGCCTTCTTTTATTTTATCAGAAATAACTTCGAGTTGGTCGTTGATTCTTTCGCCAAGTTCGATTTTGATCATTCGGGCGACACCGTTGTTGTGAATGAAGATGTGACGGTTGTTGGTGCCTTCTTGTTGAATGATGGCAATTTCGGGAACCATAATCGCGGCCACTTCACCCAGTTTGATGTTGACTTTCGAGAACATCCCGGGGCGTAGTTTATTCCCGCTGTTGCTCACCCTGATTTCTATTTTGAACGATCGGGTAAGCGGGTCGATGGTGGGGTAGATCCTTTCGATTTTTCCTGCAAATCTTTCTTCCGGGAAGATGTCGGAAAGGATGGTCATCGGGGTACCCGTGTTCAGTTCGGTAAAGTATTTTTCTGAAATACTGACAATGGCTTTCAGAACATCGATCTGCTGTATGGTCACGATGGCTGCTTTTCCTGCCTGCGTGTTAGGCGCTCCCGAGTAAAGTTCCCCATTTTCGAAATATTTCCCGGTGATAACCCCATTGAAAGGAGCTACAATCTTGGTGTTTTCTTCCATGTACTTCACGCTCGATCGGGTAACTTCGACCTGGGTTTTGATTTGGTCGTATTGTTGCACCGAGATGCTGTTGGTTTCCCTCAGGGCTTTCATGCGGGCATATTCGGTTTCGAGCTGGGCTAACTGAAGTTTGGCCTGGTTTAATTGGGTTTCGTCCATCTTGGCTAAAAGGGCTCCTTTGCTTACCCTGTCGCCAATTTTTACGAGTACTTTTTCAACCCGCCCGGGCGATGCCGGAGCTAAATGAACTTCCTCGTATGGGGAAAGATTGGTTGAAAAACTAACTACTTTCTCGATGGTGTCGATCTTCAGGGTTTCAATCCTGACCGGATAAACCCTCTCGACTACAGCGGTATCGGCGGCCGATTGCAACGTTCTTTTCTTCGCTTCAAGCTTTTGGATACGAGCGTTGATCCCATCAATTTTTTTCTGGTTCCCTTCGGGTGTCTGATTTCCACAAGCTGCAAGCAAGAGTACGGCCAGTGAAGCAATAATTACGCGTTTCATTTCTATGTTGTGTTTTATGGTTTTACAATTCATTATATAATTTATCCAAAGCGATTTGTGCCTGCACCAATTTAAAGGTCGACTGGATAAAAGAACTTTCGGCCTGAAGGTAATTGCTGTTCGATTGGGTAAGGTCGAGGCTCGATGATAATCCTTGTTCGTATTTGCGGTTGATGCTTTCGAATGCCCTTTTGGCTACGGCAACGTTTTCTTTTTGTGCCTGATAATCTTCCAACGCCGATTTCAGGTCAAGCTGGAGTTGTTGTTCCTGCATGAGCAACTGGTCGGTAATCATGGCTTTGTTGATCTTAGCCTGTTCGAGCTGTAATTTAGCCTGGTTTACCTTGTGTTTTCTTGCCCCGCTCGAAAATATGGGTATTGAAAGCGAAAGACCGGCCATGTGGTTTGGAGTCATGTCAAAACCCGTTGTCAGGAATTTCTGATTATAGGCATAAAAGCCTGTAAGGGTAGGAGCATAGGCCATCTTTTCCATGGTTATCAGTTTTTCCCCGATTTCTTCCTGGGTTTTCAATAGTTGCAGAGTGGGGTTATTGCCAATCGTTGGATTTGCTGAATTTTCTTCCCCATTGATCCGGGCAAACAACAGGTCGAGCGACTCGGTAAGTTCCACCTTAATGCCAGCTTCTGCCCCTAACTGGAATTTCATGAGGTTATAACTCATCTCTAGTCCACGTTGAATGCTTCTTCTGGTATTCTGCAACATCGAAAGCTGTATCGAGAGCTGGTCAACATCGGTTTGTTCCAGTATACCGGCTTCATACATCTTTTGGGTATGGGAGCGAATTTTTTCCAGATTTTCGATGTTCTTGTCGAAAACTTCAAGCGATTTTCCTGTAACCAAAATCATGAAGTAGGTATTGGCCACGGTTTCCTTGATGTTCAGGGTAGAATTTTCAAGGCCCTGTTCCGCAATTGTTTTCCCCAGTTTGGCAGTTTGTAAACCCACCCAGTATTGTCCGCTAAAAATCAATTGTCCCAACTGGATAGAGCCTGTAGCCTGATCGGTCATTTTGATGGTGGTTGGAGGCAACATTGCAGATAATTGGTTCGAAAAGTAACTCCCAGCCTGATAGTTATAAATATCCTGATAACTTACCGGATTAATTCCCATGGCAGGAACTCCCGAGAACTGATTTAATGCAGCTTGTGTAGCTGTACTGATCTGCTCGGCAGTAAAACTGGTTTCACCACCCATACTCAGGTTGAACTCCATTTCATAATTGAAATAACTGGAGTAATCGACCGACGCATTAATTTGAGGCAGACCTTGGGCAATGGCTTCTTTTACTTTTAGTTCCGAAATCTTTAAATCTAGTTGGGAACTTTTCAGCGCCTTGTTGTTCTGAATGGCATACTCCTGAGCTTCGCTGAGCGAAAGTTTCAGGTCGGATTGGGCTTTAAGCATCAGCCCGGCCAGAAAGAATAAAATGGTAATTGATAATTTGTGTTTCATGTGACAATAAAATTATGCTGTGTTTTCTAAACTTTGATTGCAAGAAAAGTTTTTGTGGATGTTTAAAAATGAATTTAACAATGCCAGTCCTTTTTCTGTTGAAATTCCTTTCATGTAGGGTAAAAATATGGTATTCCAAATTTTTATGTGGTCAAACGATTGGCTTTTGTCCAGTTTGTGAAAAAAATCCATGGTGTTGTGCAAGAAAAGATTGGCAATCTCGATGTCGAGGTTCTTGATGAAAACACCTTCGTTTACCCCCTTCTTTAATAAGGTGTATGAAATTTCATAGTTTCTGATGTGTTCACTGTTCATTACCCCTTCGAATAGCTCGGTGTGGTATTTTTTGATATCTTCGAAGAACAGGGGGTTAATCAGGCTGAAATTTTTTCTATTGAATTCACCAAACCTGAAGATGGCCTCGATAACATTGTTCGATTCTTTGATGATTTCCAATAATTTATTCTTGTGGTTCAATGCACTTATTACCAGAAAGGTCCTCAATAGGTCGTTCTTATCCTTGAAATTCTCGTATATGGTGCGTTTCGATATGCCAAGCGATTGGGCAATCGAATCCATGGTTACTACCCTAATGCCGTTTTTGACAAAAAGTTTTCCGGCCTCTTCCAATATTTTCTCACGTAATTCCACTGGCTCAAAAATGAGCTGCAAAAGTAGAAAACTTTATTTGGCGTGAAAGTTTTCTATGGTATATTTTGGAAAAATACCGGTAAATGGTCAAAAATTATAGACCGATAGAAATTTGGATTAACATTCAGGTAACAAATGTTCGAGATCATCCTGGCTGATTGAGTTTTTATTGATGTGATAGAGGTGTTGATCATGTGTTTGTTAAATAACTTATCGTCAACAAGTAAGTGTTGTTGTTAGTGAAGTTGCTTTAAAGGGCCTATAAGGTTATTCTCAGTTTCACTACCCCCACACATTGAACGACTACTTTACTGCTTTTCAGAAAGCAGGTTTGCTGATCGGTGCGGCAAAGGAGTTTCCTGCAAAAGAAATTTCCGTTGATAAAATTCATTCGTTTGCCGATAAAGTTGATTTCAATTACGTCGTTTTTAAACTCCATAAGTTGGAAAGATTGGACTAATCTTAAAAATTAACGCTTATTCTTCGAATGTAATCGAAAAAATCACGCTAATTATTCGAATATAATCGAAAAAATCACGCTAATTATTCGAATATAATAATTAGAATGTTGAAATACAGGCAAAAAGTATTATCTTTGTGCTTTAATTTATTTATTCTGATA
>CAZSIK010000038.1:0-12706 GCA_964606515.1 uncultured Prolixibacteraceae bacterium | reverse complement strand
TTCAAAAATCGTTGATAAACGATGGTAAAATTGTTATTTTGTATGGTGCCCGTCAAACGGGGAAGACCACAATGTCGAAGGAACTTCTTGATAAGTTGGGTGGCAAAACTCTACGGATCAATGCCGATGAATTAAAGTATGTCGATGTACTCTCCTCGCGTGATTATGCACGGATTCAATTGCTTATCGAAGGGTACGACATCCTTTTTATCGACGAAGCGCAACGGATTCCCGATTTGGGCATCAACCTGAAAATCATTCACGAAAACCGGCCTGATCTGAAAATCCTGGTCACGGGATCCTCTTCATTCGATCTGGCCAATCAGGTACAGGAACCTCTTACCGGTCGCACCGCTACCTTTAGGCTTTTCCCGATTTCACTTCAGGAACTCAAAGCCAACACAACAATTTTTGAAATTCAGCATCGGCTTGAAGAGCTGATGATATACGGACTATACCCGGCCTTACTGAACTATGGCAATGCACTGGAAAAGGAAAAATACCTGATGGAGTTGAGCAATTCTTATTTGTATAAAGATGTTCTTGAATTGTCGAATATCAGGAACTCTTCACAAATCAGTAAATTGTTGAAACTGCTTGCATTTCAGATCGGTTCGGAAGTTTCGATCAACGAACTGGCAAAAAGTCTGGGCATGAGCCAGGAAACGGTTAACAGTTACATCGACCTGATGGAGAAATCGTTTATCCTGTTCCGCTTAAGTGGGTACAATAAAAATTTGCGAAAGGAGATCAGCAAACGCGACAAGATTTTGTTTTGGGACCTGGGTGTTCGCAACTGCCTGATCAACAATTTTGCCCCTTTTGACATGCGAACCGATACCGGGGCCATGTGGAAAAATTTCGTGATTGCTGAACGGCTGAAATTTCTAACGAACAACAACCGACAGGTTTCCCCGTATTTTTGGAGAACCTATACCGGTGCCGAAGTCGACTATGTTGAAGAAAAGGATGGGGTATTAACTGCTTTTGAAATCAAATACCAGAAATGCCGCAAACAGGCACCACAAACCTGGATCGACAATTATGGCAACAATTTTCATTGCATCAATCGGGATAACTTTTGGGAGTTTCTTTTAAAAGATACTTCTAATGAAAAACGATCCTGATCCCGGCCCCTCCCGGATAGGCATTGAAATACCAATCAATATCAGCTTGATAGGATAGGGGGTAATCGGAATTTAGTACTCTTTTTCAATAGGATTCATAATCCCTTTCAAATACTGACCTGTGTAACTATCTAAACATTGGGCCACCTCTTCGGGAGTGCCTTGTGCCACAATCAAACCGCCGTTTTTACCGCCATCGGGGCCAAGGTCGATTACCCAATCGGCCTGCCAGATTACATCGAGGTTGTGTTCGATCACGATTACCGAATTGCCCTGTGCCACCAGCGCTTTGATGATGCCCATCAGGCGTTCGGTATCGGCCATGTGCAGTCCGGTTGTGGGCTCGTCCATCACGTAAATGTTTCCCTTCTTATGCAGTTCGCTGGCTAATTTAATGCGTTGTGCTTCGCCCCCCGAAAGGGTGCTGAGTGGTTGCCCCAGTTTCAGATAACCCAGTCCGACCTGCCGGAGTACCTTCAGTTTATTCAACACCGACGAATCGGTCAGCCAGCCCGAAGCCTGGTCGATGGTCATTTCCAGAACGTCGTGGATCGTTTTTCCCCGCATCTTTAACTCGAGGATTTCGGGGCGGTAACGCTTACCCTCGCAGCGAGGGCAGGTCATGCTTACATCGTCGAGGAAACTCAGGTCGACTTTAATGATGCCGTTGCCCTTGCATTCGGGGCAGGCTCCTTCGGAGTTGAAGCTAAACAGCGAAGCACTTTTTCCTGTAGCCTCGGCGAATTCTTTGCGCACTTTGTCGAAGATGCCGGTATAGCTCATGGGGGTCGAACGGATGTTTCGTCCGGCCGGCGATTGGTCGACCACTACTGCCTCGGGGTAACGGCTGCAAAACTCTTCGTGGATCAGGCTGCTTTTGCCCGAGCCGGCCACCCCGGTAATGCAGACAAAAACACCAGCGGGTATGTCGACCGAAACATTCTTCAGGTTGTGGGTCGATGCATTTTCTATTTTGAAGGATGAATTAAAGGCCCTTCTTTTTAACGGGAGATGATTTTTACGGGTCAGGAACCGGGCGGTTAATGTATCCGATTTCAACAGTTCGGGGTAAGTTCCTTCAAAAAGTACATACCCGCCATTCACTCCGGCTTCGGGGCCAATGTCGATGATGTGGTCGGCATGGGCCATGATCTCGGGATCGTGTTCGACAACGAGTACCGAGTTGCCCTTGTCGCGCAGGCGGGTAAGCATTCGTTTCAGGTTGGATACATCGCGGGGATGGAGGCCAATGGAAGGTTCGTCGAGCACGTAGAGCAGATCAGCCAGGTTGCAGTCGAGCTGTTTGGCCATCTTAACCCGCTGTGATTCGCCACCCGAGAGGGTCGCAACCGGGCGGTGCAGACTCAGGTAGCCCACGCCGATATCGATCAGGTATTGAGTGCTTTGTTTCATTTTTGCGACCAATGGAACGGCTACTTCGCCAGTTACGGTATCAAGCCAGTTGTTAAAATCGGTAAGTTCGAGGAACACCAGTTCCGGGATGGTTTTTCCGGCGACTTTTACCCCGCGTGCCTTGGCATTGATGCGTGAGCCCCTACATTCACTACAGGTTTGGTACGAAAAGAACCGGGTGTTGGCATCGGTACCTTCCTCCTTGTTCATGAAGTATTTTTTCAGTCGGGTCACGATGCCTTCCCATCGGGCTGTATAGTTTTCGCCACTTTGCTCGCTTTCGTACTCCGAATTTTCGAGGTAAAGCAGGTTGTGTAATTCATCGGTAGGCAAGTCCTTCAATGGCAGGTCGGTATTGAAAAAGCCGCATTTCATGGCATGGCGCCACACGTAACCCCCTTTTTTTAAATCGGGGTGAAGGAAAGCTCCGTCGCGCACCGAGAGGTTCATTTCGACCAGTTGCGTGAGGTCGATCACCATCTCTTTGCCCAAACCATGACAAGTGGGGCACATCCCCTCTGGGTTGTTGAACGAAAACTCGTTCGACCAGCCGGCAAAAGGATCGCCGCAGCGCGAAAAGAGCATGCGTAGGTTGGTGTAGATCTCGGTGACGGTGCCGACAGTCGAACGCAAAGTGGTGCCCATCTTTTTCTGGTCGATTACCATGGCAGTGGTCAGGTTCTCGATTTCGTCGACTTCAGGTTGACTGATTTTGGGCAAGCGTTGGCGGGCGAAAGCGCTAAAGGTGTCGATCAACTGACGTTGGGCTTCGGCACAAACGGTGTCGAATACCAATGATGATTTTCCTGAGCCCGATACGCCCGTTACAACAACGATTTTATTTTTTGGAATCTCAAGATTTACATTCTTCAGGTTGTGCTCTCGGGCACCACGGATGACAATGGGTTGGCTCATGGTTTCAATTTATGTTTTGTCCTGCTTTACTTATTTTCATATTTTTCTCTGCCCAAAAGTATGAAGCAAGCAAATTAGTTAATTGTAAAAAACCGACAAAACAGTTTGAAGAAAAAGTAGATCAGGCTTTCCTGCCTGATCCTTACCTTCAATATAAGCAATTTGATGTATAAGATGTTAATTTTTAATTAGTTTGATGTAAGTGTTCACAGAAGTCTTTTTTTCTCCCGACCGATCAGGAGCTGAAAGGGTAATTATCAAAGTTTTTCCATCGGACGAGCATTTCCATTGCTCCGATTTTTTGGTCTCAATGGCAGTATTGCCCATTTGCCTGATTGAAAGGGTTTGTACTTCGACTGCCTTATTCTTACCATTCCAGGTACTCTTGGTCTTCTCGATAAAGCCTGGGTTTTTATATACTATTTCCCCTCCGTCGAGCAGTAAGTCGATAAAGGAAATTTTATCTTCTCCATATTCTTCAGTCTGGTATTGCTTCACAAACAGTACCTCCTTGTCGCGATCGATTACCAAAAGGAATGGGGCGCGGCTCCTTTTGTCATTTTTTGCCGGATCGAGTATCCAAGTGCCTTCCAGTTCAAGCGAAGTAAATTCGTCGTTTAAAGGCAAAAGGGGTAATGCACACGTTTTTCGGTACGGATTCAATATTTCCCAAAAGGTTGGATCATCCTGGCTTAATACGCGGGGATCCTTCAACATTGCCAGGTGCTCGTCGCTCATGTCTTTCGCCATGCCGGCCCAAATTACCCAGGAAGTCCATAAGGGCTGTTTATCGATGACAGGAACCAACGGGGGTTGACCTACTTCGCCAAATAGCAGGGGCTTCCCGTTCGACAAGGCCACAAGACTGTCGTAATAGGCCTGGTTGAAATCGCTGCCATAAACATCGAGAGAGACTATGTCGAGGTAGTTGTTCCCAGGATAGAAATTGGAGAATTTCCGAATGGGTGTGCTGGGCCGGTCGACATTCCAGACCCAAATCAGGTTGTTTAATTTGTGATAATGAACCATCCGGTCGAATAATTGTCGATAAATATCGATGGTGCTGTATGGGCCTACCCGTTCGCCCCACCAGAACCAGCTCCCGTTCATCTCGTGGTAGGGCCGCCAGAGTACAGGAACTTTAGCCTCCTGCAACTGTTTGAGCCAATAGGCGATGGTGTCGACCTGGCTTGCCCACTGTTTGTATAAGGGCGTTCTGGGGGTAAGCAGCTCTTTATATTGCTCTTCGAGAAGGCGGCCTTGAACACTGGCCAGTTTGCCCGGCTCAACTTTTCCCCGGGGTTGAAAGGTGATGGGTTCGTTGGCTGTTGGAGGGACTGCATGCCAGCAAAGGGTGATGATTGATCCTTTTTTGTGCTGACGGATGGCCTCTTTAACAATGTCGGGCCGTGCCAGGTAACAGTCTTTATCCCCTTCGGCTGAGAAACCAAAATCGGAGCTCCAAACAGCAGGGGTTTTCCCATACAGACTTTTTGCGAAGCGTGTATTGCGGTCTTTGGTTACCGGGTAGTTGTGTTGCCCGGTTAAAATGTATTTGCCCGAAATGGAATAATGCAATTCGAGCAGGGCTTTAGCTTCGGGGCTCATGTTTTTGTTGGCGGGTTCGAAAGCCGACCCTGTTATGCCGGTAAATGCCAGGAAAAAAAAAGCAAGGAATGATGTTTTGAAAATCTGTTTCATTATTGTTTGTATTTAAGGTTTTTCAAAAAGCAATTGATTGGCTGCCAATACAAGGAACATGAAATTGGTAGCGCCTCCACCCATAACGTATTCCTGTTGCTGCCACAGATAAGGCCAATCGAGCAGTTCAGGAAAATCGGGGCGGATCAGGGCTGTGCCGGAGGATACCCCTCCGGGGATGTATGACCAATCGGCCCGATTAACCCCATAGGCTACCAGCGTCGATTTTGCTCCTACACCCGAAGCAAACGATGCGGTGTTCGAACCAGGATGTACCCCTAAAATGAAGTTCAATGCGTTGAAGAGGTAATCGGTAGGAAAAATATCAGGAAAAGTTTTATGCAGAAAGTACTGCCGTACACCGAAGGACTGTATGTCCCAGCCTGCTCCCCAGATGTGGGGCCGATAGGGTACACCGAAAGGGGTTTCGGCTCCTTGCTTAATAATTTCTTCTGATAGCTTTTTTGCAGCTTCACTTACCGATTGGGTAAAATGTTCATCACCAATCAGGGGCAACGCCTGGCCGATTATCCAGCCCAAACGGTTGAACCCTTTCACGATAGCTGCTTCCTGTTGAATTAGGAAATCGCGGTAAACCTGCTCCTTGGTGGTCAGGAACAGTTCAGTTGCCGCATGTATTTTCGCACTGTTTGCCCAGGTACTTGCAGTGGGATTCAGGTAATAAATAGCTTGGGCTACTTCGAGACACTGAGCGCTTAGAGTATCGTTAAAGCCTTTCAACACACGTGATGCTGCGGCCAAATGGGCTGCTGTAGTCAACTCGCGTGGGGGGTTGTTCTCGGTAAAAACCCAGCGGTCGTCGGTTGGGGCTGAATGGGTGGCTGTTTTTTCGCCTGGTTTGAGGCGGCTGTCGTGTATTAATCCGTCGGTCATGTTTACCCCGTCGCCCAACAAAACATACTGGTGTAGAGTGGGGCAAATGATGCCCCGGTAAAGCCGTCCCAGGCTTCGGTAGCCATCAACCACGGAAAGGGCGCCATGTTCGATCTGCTGCAACAGGTCGGGTTTGTCGTCGGGTTGGTGAATCTCGACCATCCGCGTTTGCTGGTCAATCGAAGTTTCGTCGTACTGTAGGTTGAATGCTTCATAGGTTTGGGTAAGGATGTACACTTCACCACTTTGCGATTCAACACGGAGATCATAATCACCTGCATCGTGCCATCCGCCAATGTTCAAACCCGGCACATGTTCGCCAGGCAGATAATGGGTCAGGGTTTCCTTGCCCTGAAGATATCCGTCGAAATGGTTCGTGTCGAGAGGGGCCATACGGGCATCGTCCATGTGGCACAGTCCATGCCAAACCCGGTATTGCTCGTTTACCCGCATGTGGCACATCTGCACCGGAAGGAAATATTCGAGGGTGGGTTGCCACACATGCCGGTCGAAAACATCGGCAGCAATACGGAAGGGTTGGGATTGTTGTTTCCCGTATTCAACCTGGTAGATACCGGGTACCTTAATCCCGGTAAAATCGAATTGAAGATAGGTGTAGCGCAGGAATTGGCCCCATTCACTTGCCGGTTGTGCTAAGGCAAGCTCTTTTTGTCCCTTGCTGTTGATCCGTATCAGCTTTACTTCTTCTCTTCGTGTATCTTTTTTATCAAGTTCGATAAAGGCTTTCTTTTTTTGATCAGGGTGATACCCGATTTGTGAAACGTGGATCAATGGTTCGCTTATCCAACCAGATATTGCGTTGGGGGTCAGTACCCATTCGATGGCATTCTTAGTAGCGCCAGCAGGTATTTCCGATCTGAGTACGAACCAGCCGTTGTTGTGTTTGTATCGTCCGTCGAGAAGCTGTAGGTTGCCGGTTTTGCTTTCGATCTGCAATCTGAGCCGTTCGTCTTCGGGGGCAATTACAATTTGCTTGCCGGTAGCCATGGGCTTGGCTGCCACCAGTTCATTGTTCTTATCGAATAGGGCCGGTCCGTTGGGCTGTTGAGGGAAAATTCCTGTTTGCTTGTCGACGTACCAGGTTTTCCCAAAAAGCCAGCCGGGAAATAGTTCCAGGTTGAAGCCTGCTTTCCCAATGAATTCGGATGGCAAGGGGCGGTCGAGGTCCACGCTCACGATGATGGAACTGCCTTCGGCCCTGATTTTTACTTCATAATTGAAATAGAGCTCGGGATATATGATCGGGTTAAATCCTTTCCGGTTGATCGAGGAGTCGGGGTAAGTTAGTTTTACCGTGATCATTCCGATTTTGGGATCAACGATGCGGCTTTTCTGTTTTGGAATGGGTTGCCACTGACCGGGGGTTTCGTCAAGACGGATGTCGCCGTTGGTGGCCATACGCATCCCGTGCATGATGATGGCTACCCCGCCCTGATGCCCTTCCGGATAAATATCCTGATAGGCCATCACATTCACTCCTTGATTTTCGAAATATTCCAGATTGTTAAGATGAAATTGTCTGGATTGACAAAACAATGTTGAAGTGATTAAGAGCAGAAATAATAGTAGAATAGGTTGTTTCATCGTTATTTATTTTTTTGTTTTTTTACTGATCAGGGTGGTAAACGACGTGGGTTCTAGCTCGATTTCAAGTTTCCCGCCAATAGGTTTTGCCTCTCCGGTTTTAGCCATACTCTTTTTTTCGTCGCTTACAAAAATTTCAAATGGGGAAGCCGATTCGGGTAGTCCTTTAATTACGGCTTTACGTGCTGCTCCATTGTTCACGAGGTGCACGGCGTATTCCCCGCGCGACAGGTTGCCCATTGCGGCACAGTTTACCTCTTCTTTGCTGCTGCTAATTGGTAACGAAAATGCTTGTTCCGGTGTTGATGCCAGTTGTTTCAGGTTCCAAAAACGGCGGGTGGGTTCAAGGGGGCCTTGTGTGCCGTAAATTCCCAGGCCCTTCAATACCGAATAATCGGAAGTGAGTTGCCATTGAAGGATCGAAAGGGGCTGGCATATTGAGCAAAGCCGCATATAGAGGTTAATCTCGTACAAGGCAAAGGTCTGTTCATAGAAAATCGGTGGATAACTGTGGGCTGCTGCGTCGGTGCTGCCTTCGCCGATGATCAGGGGAACATTGAGTTGCCGTGCAGCCCCGGCCCACTTTTCGAGGGTTGGGTTGTCGCATCCCCGCCACGAGTGGAACGATACCGCCCCTATATACTTGTGGGTTTCAGGAGCGTTCAGGGCAGGAAGGATAAAATCGAAGGTGGTGGCATCGGAGTTGTCGCCCAATAACAATCGGGTAGCAATATTCCTTTTGTCAAAATGAGCACCCAGGCCTTTGATGAAACCGGCATGTTCTTCACCTGTATGGCGCACATTGATGCCCAGGTCCGATTCGTTGAACGAAAACAGCACGGGTTCCACTCCATAGTTTTGTTTCAGGTAAACCAGGTAGTCGCCGATCGACTGGTAAATGGCTTCAATTTTTTCGGATTTCAAGGGGTAGCCAAAAATTCCCAGATGGCGAAAACGATAGGCATCGCGCTGTTCTCCAACAATGGCCCAGTCGGGAGCCGACCAGTCGCTCAGAATGATGGGCATTCCCTGCTGGGCCAGCTTTTGGGCCATGAGCATCGATTGGTGAACATGGTCGTTCAGCTTACCGGCATGGGCTGCTTCGATCGGGTTGGTATTTTCATCGGGGTGCCATAGTTGCCAGGGCATCTCGACCCGGCCCCAGGCAACCCGCATGTTTTCAAGACAATAATCAATAACCTGGGGGTCGGCTTTCGGGTTTTGTAACCTGAAATTCCCGCCGAAACCCTCGAATAACCGGCCAGGATTACGGATGTCAATCGCGATTTCAACAGGTTGATGGTCGATTTCGCCTTCAACAGAAATCGTAATGGTTTTATCGGCTTTTTGCCCTTTTTTAAGTTTGGGCCCCATAAGCTGAAGGTACAATTGAAACTGAGCTCCTTCTTTCTTTATAAAAAAGGAGGAAGAGGTGTTGAATGAAAGTGATATGCTTTGTTTTTCCGCCTTGAACTGAATGGAGCGGGCTGACTTTTTTGCCGGTTTTTGACCCGTTGAAACCATTGCTTTGAGGGCTTGTGGTTTTGATGAGCCATTCAGGGTGAAGGTGGCCGATGAATATATTTTTTCAGGTAGATCGATACAAAAGTACACTCCATCGATTAAGGTGTCGGTTTCGGCAGTTGCAGAAAGGCTTAGCTGGCAGCTCCCTTTGCCGTTTTCTTTTGCTTCCTGTTGAAAAACCACTTTACCCAAAGAAGTTATTACCGTTTGGGTTTCTCCCTCGCGGCGGTACTTGGGCCTTTGTTGTTCCTTCCCGGTAGCCTCAATTCGTTCCCAATCTTTTCCAACGACCCTCAGGCTGGTTTCAAACTCCATCAATTGCCCTTCAACCCTGATCCCGGTGAGGTTTCCCCAGGCCATGACTTCGGTTTGGGCAAAAAGAAGATCTGCCTCAAACAAAGAGCTTAAAATAAAAAAAATGAAAAAAATGATTTTCCTTCGCGGGCTTGAATGTTTTGAAGTGTGATGCAATTCTTTCATTATGGTTGATTTTTAAATTGTTCGTTAAGAAGGGCAAAGTTTTCTACAACCTCATTTTGTCCTTTCAGCATTCTGATGCAATTCATCAAAGCCCGTCCGTTGTGGTAATTGGCTTTCCAGATGGTTGATTTTGGGGCATTCACCACATCGGGGTTGTAATTTTTCCCGTTGAGGTACCATTCTCCATGAACCGGATCGATGAGGTTGGTGCTGATGTAGTTCCAATTTTTTTCAAAAGCTTCGGAATATTTTTTTTCATCCGGGAAAATTTTTGCCATCATCAGGAAGGCGTTAAGCCCTTCGGCCTGGGCCCACCACTCGGCATTTTTATTGAAGATGGTGATGTTTTCTTCTTCTTTGAAATAATATCCACTGTTGAAAAGCCCGCCACACTGCTCACAAAATCCATTTTGAAGCGCATGGTCGACCAGCTTTTTAGCGACCTTCAATGTTATTGTATCTTTTTCGATTCCAAGAGCATGGGAGGCTTCGAGCAAGAGGAAGGCGGTTTCGACATCGTGGCCAAACGAGATGTGATCGATTCCACTGTGTTTATTGATTGCTTCCCTGGTTGAATCACGGTTCGAGATCAGTTCCCATTTCAGGTTGAAGTTGAGGTTCAGATATCCTGTAGGGTTGGTAAATGTATCGCGAACGAGGAGAAGCATTTCCTCGAGGCGGGTTTTTACCAGCGAATCCGGCCAGACTTTATACAATTCAGTAAAAGCTTCGAGCAGGTGTATCGAGGAATTGTAGTCTTTTCTGAAGTTTTCCGGCTGACTGGTTTCCTTGATATTTTCATTTGAAAACCATGATCCGTCGCGGTTCATTTCATCAACATAACCTCCATGCGCAGGATCATGGCTGTGTTTTTCGAGCCAGAAAAAGGTTTTTTTTGCATAATCGAGGGCAATACTGTCGTGGCTAAGGTTGAAAAAGGAAGCGAGCCCGTAAATGGCGAAGGCGTTTCCATAGGCCATTTTTTTGTCGGCAAAAATTTCTTTGGTATAGGTACCTTCTTTTGAGCGGATGTTGAAAAAGCCCCCGTATTCGGGGTCCCACATTTTTGCAATCAGGAAATCAATTCCATGACGGGCCCACGCAGTATAAAGTGTATCGTTGTAGAAATGTGCGGCCTGCGAGCAGGTCCAGATATGACGGGCTTGTGTAACCAGCATTTTGGGCTGATGGCCGGTGATCTTCCAGTCGGAGGTGGCATTCGAAAAGTAGCCCCCGTCGGCAGAATCGATCATTAGTGGGTACCAAATTGTCAGGATGTTGTTTTGCAGCAAGCTGTCGAAAGTAATTGCAAATTCATGTTCATCGGGTTGATCGGTTGTGGGCTTTGTTGGGCAAGAAAAATAAATCAGGATTGAGAAAAGGCTAAGTATTACACGGGATAAAAGATTTTTTGTCATTTTGCATGTGTTTATTGATGTTGCAAATAGACAAACGATTTTTCTTTATTCAGGGGGGTAATTATTTTGTATACCTACCTGAAGTATTTCAGAAGGGGTGCGATTCTGACAGGAATCATACACTGGGTGTAATAATCCTTATTTTTTTTCCAATTCGGCAATCCTGTTTTGGATGAGGTTCGATTTGCTTTGCTTGTCGAAAGAGAAGGTTTGATTTTCATTCAGCACAAATTCAAGGAGCAGCAAGGCTTTTTGATAAAACTGCAAGCTTTCACTATACTTGTTTTGTGCGTAGTTCAATTCGGCCTGGGCGTAAAACAGATTCGAAAGGATCTCGAGATGGCCATTCGAATAATTGTGTTTCGAAATCAGTTCGTCGGTCAGTTGGTCTGTTGGGATTGAATTGAAATAGGCTGCATCTTGTTTCAGGTAATCGTGGTAAGCTTCTTCGATCAGTTGGCTTGCTTTCTGAAAATTTCCTTTTTTGATCAGGCCCAGTATTCCGGCGATCATTTCGGCGATCATTTCGATCATCCTCATTATGAAGTCTCTTTGATACATTATTTTTCTTCCGCGTTGAGTTCGTTTATTAAATTATCTATATCGGCAAGGGGGCCTGAAAATCTTTTCCTAAAGTAATATTTTCCGACAAAAGGCAACGAAATCAGATAGCCAATTGAGAAAATAAGCACATAGCCCTGAAGGCTGTTGAAGCTGAAATTGGAAAAGTCGGTTTTGTCGTTGATTATCATGTTGGCAAAAATCGTGAGAAAAGTTATTGGGACATACATGATCACAGATTCTTTTATAGATACTTTTTCTATTCTGTTTTTAACTTTTTTCAATGAATCGAGAATTGAAGAAGTTGTGAACGATAAACCAAGAAACTTCAATTTAGAATTAATGCTGGCCGCTTTAAGGGTATAATAGCTGATTACCAATATTAAGAAAACATAGCCCTGAACAGGCAGGCTTTGGTTTTTATGGTTTAAAAATAGTGTGGCAAACGCTGCAATAAGAAGCACGAGGACTGCCGCAAAGATATTTGCTAAATAATCGAATCTCAGTTTTTTCGAGATCCTTTCGATGGTCTTGCTGCTTTTCATTCGGATGATCCGTTCAATATTTTCTTTGGCAATGCTTTTATCAATCAGGTTTTCATCCGACAAAGTTTGCCATATCTTTTTTAATTCATTAGTTTCCATTTTCAATTGATTTTAAAATTAATGACTTGATTTTGTTTATTTTAACGCCGGTGTTGCTTTCCGAAATGCCCACAATTTCAGCAATCTCCCTATAACTGAACTCATCGAGGTACAGGGTGATAATGGCTTTATCAATTTCAGATAGTTGGTTTATTGCACGATACATTTTTTCATGATTTTCGCTGGTTTCAACTTGAGGTTCAGAAACTGATTCGAAATTATGACTCTTCACTTTAATAAACTTTGGTCCGGTCTTTTCTTTTCGAAGCAAGTCAATAGCTGCGTTAAGGCAAACCCGATACATCCATGAAGAAAATTTTGAACGATTGTTAAAACTTGGAAAAGCTTTCCATAATTGGATGATTAGTTCCTGGATATAGTCTTCTTTTTCAGGATGATCTTTAAAATAAAGGTTGCCTATTTT
>CAZSIK010000037.1:0-22686 GCA_964606515.1 uncultured Prolixibacteraceae bacterium | reverse complement strand
GATTGGTGGTTGCAAGTGTTTACCCATACTGGTATACTAACGAATAATCAATAAACAATTTTAGGTGTAATAGAATGAATAAAGAACTTCTCAATAAATATCTCAATAATAACTGTACGGAACAGGAATTCGATGATGTTGTGCGTTGGATAAACGAGAACGCATTGGATGAGGAAAGCCGGGCCATGAATTTTGAACTCTGGAATACTATCGAAGAACCAAAAGAAAAGAATAACACAGAGCTATACAATAAATTATTTGATAAGATTCGACAGAAAATACAACCTGAACGAAGTGGAAAGATTATTTTTTTGAAACAAGCGTCAACTTGGTTGAGCCGGGTTGCAGTGATCCTTTTTATTCCCTTGCTTGGGGTTGTTTTCTATTTGCTTACAGCACGAAACTTTCAAAACAAAGAGCTGGGTGCTCTTAAAGTTGATTCGCTTGAAATAATTTCTCCAATAGGCTCACGAACAGTTGTTGAGCTGTCGGATGGTTCTGTTGTTTACCTGAACTATGGTAGCAGCATGAAATATCCTGCAATTTTTTCAGGGAAAAAAAGGGAGGTAAATCTGTCGGGTGAAGGGTATTTTAAAGTAGCACCTAATTCCGACAGGCCTTTTACCGTTAAAACTGGTAAATTGAACATTACGGCACTGGGAACCGAATTCAATGTGTGCGCATACAAGGGGACTGGTCTTATTTCGACAACCCTTGTTAACGGAAAGGTACAGCTTGAAAAAATTGTCGGCGGAACTGAACTGGAAAAAATAGGGATCATGGTGCCAGGGCAACATGTTGCCTATTATCCTGAATCTGAAAAAATGATCTCGGGCATCGGCAAAGTGGAAAAGTATATTGCCTGGAAAGAAGGCAAGCTCGTTTTTGACAATGATCCGATATTAGAAGTGACTGAAGTGTTAGGAAGAATGTTTAATGTTGAATTTGAGGTTGCTAATGAAGTTAAATACTTGACCTATACCGTTACATTTTACAATGATCCACTTTCTTTGGTTTTGGAATTAATGGCTGAAACAACTCCCGTGGCCTATAAAATATTGCCACGCAAAAGACTCCCTGATGGCACCATTTCGAAGCAAAAAATCAAAATATATAAATCAAAAAGAAGTACAACCTAATAAAATGATTGCTTATGGAGAAATAAACCAACAAATCTAACAACTTAAAAAACACAAGGAAGTGCTCCAACACCTCCCTGCGAGTTTAAAACAAAACCGGTCGAAAAAACCGGAAATTTTCAAACAAAACATTACAAAAGTATGAAAAATAATCAATGTTTTCGGGAATCGAAAGTTCCTGGACTTAAAAAAGTGTTGACAATAATGAAATTAACTGCTTTTTTAGTTTTTCTATCTGTCATTAACATTTTTGCCGCTGAATCGTATTCTCAAACCAAAGTTTTAAATCTTGAATTAAAGTCTGCAACGGTAAAAGATGTTCTTCATGAAATTGAAGAACAAAGTGAGTTTGTCTTTATGTACAGCGAAAAGTTAGTAGATGTGAAACGGGTGGTATCGGTAAATATTCACAGTAAAAAAATCGACGACGTTCTGGAAGGATTGTTCGAAGGAACCGATGTCGACTATAAGGTAAAAGACCGTTTTATAGTGCTTACTACACCGGAAGTTTCGGGTACCGAAATTTTGGCACAACAAACAAAGGCAATCTCAGGAAAAGTGATCGATATAACTGGCCAGCCCTTACCTGGTGTCACGGTATCGATCAAGGGCAAAACAATCGGAGTGATTACCGACATCGATGGAAAGTATATCCTTACTGGAATTACACAAGGCGATGTCCTTCTGTTTTCTTTCGTTGGGATGAAGACTCAGGAAGTAGCAGTGAGCAATCAAACGACCATCGATATCACCTTGAATGCCGATGTTATTGGTCTTGATGAGGTTGTTGCCGTAGGATATGGTGTTCAGAAAAAGAGCGATATAACCGGTGCGGTCATCAGTGTATCTTCTGAAAAATTAAACGAGAGGCCTGCTTTAAATGCATTGGAAGCCTTACAAGGTAAAGCTGCCGGGGTCGATATTACCACCAATGAACGTCCTGGAGAAATTGGAAGTGTAAGGGTCAGAGGCTCGAGATCATTAACTGCATCCAATAATCCATTGTATGTAGTAGATGGGGTGCCTTTAATGTCTTCAAGTGGAATTGAAACCCTAAATCCTCGTGATATAGAATCCATCGATATCTTGAAAGATGCATCTGCTACAGCCATTTATGGTTCGAGAGGCGCAAACGGAGTTATTATCGTGACAACAAAAAAAGGGAAAGAAGGAAGTGTCACAATAAATTATTCGGGTACCGTAACCCTTGAATCGTTGGAATGGAGGAGTAAATTTATGGATACTGAAGAGTATGTCGATTTTGTTCGCTGGGGGGCCTATAACAAAGCACCAGGCACCTTCGCACCTGGAAATACTCCAAGTTTGGAAAATGATGCAAAAATTGATCTTTTTGCCGGAGATCCTGTTGCCTGGGAAAATTTCCAAAAAGGTTGGAACGGGACCACATGGGATCCTTCAAAAATCGAAACCTTCGATTGGATGGGAGAAGTGACTCAACCTAATTTAACTACCGAGCATACAATCAGTGCCGGCGGAGGAAGCAAAGATTTCAAAGGGTATGTTTCGTTTGGCTATCTCGATAACCAGGGAACAACTAAAGGTCAGGAATATCAACGCTATACGTTAAGGACGAACTTGGATGTAACCCCCAATAAATGGTTTAAATTCGGAGCCAGCATCAATGCATCCATGCGTTATCAGGATTTCGGACAAGCCAACATTGGTTCCTCAATGACCATGGCCAACAACCTGATTCTTACGGCAGCAAAAATTTATCCCTATGCCCTTCCTTATGATTCGGATGGCAATTTGGTAAATTATCCGGGAGGACAACCCAGGGTAGGTACTGTGATCAATGAGTGGGAATATTCGACCAATCAACGACAAACAATGCGTATTTTGGCTTCAATCTATTCTGAAATCGAATTCTTTGAAGGTTTGCGTTATCGCATCTTTTTTGGCCCTGATTACAGGTCGTATCGTAATGGAATTTTCAATGATGGAAAATCGGTTGTCAGAGGTGGCTCTTCCTTTGCCCAATATAATGGAGATTACAATTTTTCATGGACTCTCGATAATCAGATTTCTTACGATAAAACTTTCGATAAACATAGCATTAGTGCTACTTTGCTTCAAACTGCTTCAAAATGGAACCAGGAAAGTTTTTCAATGAATGCACAAAACTTACCTACATCCGATATGCTTTGGTACAATATGGGTGCTGTAACTGCTTTAGACGGTTGGGGATCGAACCTCACAGAACGGCAGCTTACCTCGTATATGGGACGTTTGAACTACAGTTTCAATCAAAAATACCTGCTTACTGCCACCGGTCGCTGGGATGGAGCATCTCAATTGGCTGACGGAAACAAATGGTCATTCTTCCCAAGTTTAAGTTTAGGATGGAGAATTGAGCAGGAAGAATTCATGAAAGACATCAATTGGATCGACCAAATGAAGCTGCGTTTGGGGTATGGTAAAACCGGGAACTCGGCAGTGAATCCTTACACGACCAAAGGAGCGATCAATGATGTTACCACGGCTTTTGGCTCTTCAGTTGTAATTGGGTATACCACAACCAACGACTTGTCGAACTTTGAATTGGGTTGGGAAGTCACAGAGCAATTTAATCCTGGTCTCGATTTTGCCTTCTTTAAAGGCCGGTTGAATGGGGTTATTGATGTGTATTTTTCAAATACCGATGACCTCATTATGAATATGTCAATACCTTCTGTTTCAGGTTATACAAGCACATTGGCCAATGTGGGAAAAACAAAAAACAAAGGGATTGATTTCACATTGAATACGGTGAACATCAGGAATAGAAATTTTTCATGGGAAACCGGCATTAATGCAGCTTGGAACCAGAATGAAATCGTAGAACTGATGAGAGCGAAAAACGATATGATCGGCAATGGATGGTTTATCGGCCACGACATCGGGGTTGTATATACCTATGAACGACTGGGATTGTGGCAGAATACACCAGAAGACAATGAAGAGATGGCTAAGTTTAATGCCAATGGCCATAAATTCACTCCAGGTAACGTAAGGGTTAAAGATCAGAATGGGGATTATAAGATCAATGGTAACGATGACCGGGTTATTTTAGGAAATAACTCCCCTCGGTTTACCGTTGGATTATCGAATAACCTGACCTATAAAAATTGGGATCTTTCTTTCTTCATTAACGGTCGTTTGAAGTATCTGAGCAACGTGAGCGAAGGATTGACCTGTATGTATGGAGACCAACGGTCGGTTGATTTTTGGACACCCGACAATACCGATGCCGAATACCAGAAACCCTATCGTGATGAAGCTGGTGGAGATGGATTTTCCGGAACCTATTTCAAAGATAATTCATACTTTAAATTACAAAATATATCGTTGGGTTATACCTTGCCAAAACCTCTCGTTTCCCGATTGGGACTCGAAAACGTGAAATTGTACGTGCAGGGTCGGAATTTGGGGGTAATCTGGTCCAATATCAGGTTCAGGGACCCCGAGTTCAATTCGCTCTATTACAATAGAGGTGTTGTTTTTGGCTTGAACGTTGGTTTTTAATTAAGTATGTTAAAATTCGAAAACTAATTAAAATATGAAAAAAATAATATATAGATACTCACGACTAATAGCTGCAGCAATTGTTTTTTCTGCTGTAGTTTCGTGTTCCGAAAGTTTTCTCAATGAAGAGTTGATCCGGGAACGGAATTATGACTATTTCTCAACACCCGAGGGATTGGTTGATGCAACCACTGCTACCTACAGCTATTATAAAACACCCTTCACTGCAGAATGGGGGGGGACCATTTCGACCTATGGGACCGATGAATTCGATGTAGGGGGCGATAACAGTAACCATGATTGGAATGACTACTCCTCCAACCTAAGTCCTTCTGTTATAAGAATTAATAGCAATACAACCCTTCCCGAAGATCCCTGGAATCATAAGTATAAAGCAATTAGCCTTGCCAATTTAATTCTTTCCAGAGTGGATAAGGTTATTACCGATCCGGCGTTAAAAGCAAAATTGAAGGGCGAAGCGGCCTTCTCACGTGCGTTTAGTTATCTCTTCCTGGTAGAACATTTTGGTGGTGTTCCACTCAAACTGGAGCCATCGGAAGGAGTTGATAAGTTTTTTATCCGCGCATCTAAAGAGGAATGTGTCAATCAGGTTATTGCCGATTTCAGGGTCGCGTATGAAAACCTTCCCGAAAAAGAGTCGGAAGAAGGTCGGTTATATAAAGATGTGGCTGCACACTACTTAGCCAAGGCACTTTTGTACCGTACTTCTGAAATTAACGACGATTGGAATTCAACGCATAAAACAAGCGATCTTGCCGAAATCGTACAACTGACCAACACAGTTATTGCAAATCATACCTTAGCACCCAATTTTAAGGATGTATTTGATTTTACTGCCAGTGATGGCGCAAACGAAAAATTGTCGGAAGTTTTATTTGCAGCACAGTTCTCGAATGCTACAACAGCAGTTGAAGGAAACCAAATGCACATGTTCTTTTCTTCAAAATACGACAATGTTACCGGGGGAACTCGCGACATCGCCGGAAGTAGACCTTATCAACGCTATAAAACTTCCGGATATATCTATGATGTATATGATCTGAAAAACGATTCCCGGTTCTGGAAATCGTTTAAAACCAAAATTAACCTGAATAATAAGTCAGCATTTGGCCAGCTTGCAGGAAAAGATCCGGTTACGGGCAATAGCTATACCTACAATTATGGCGATTTAAGCATGATTTATCTGATCAACAGTAAATCTGACCTTCGTTTTGATAAGGTTGCTGCAAAGGTAAACAGCAAACACACCGGGGTTTATTATTATCATCCTCAAAGTGGCAAGGCGGTTCCTCATGCTCATTGTCTTTGGTATTCCGACGGGACTTCCGATATTGCTTCGTTTACGAACAGGAGTTTTTACCCTACAATGAGCAAACACTTTGACGGATCACGTCCAAACCATAATTACACAGCAGGGGCTCGTGATGGGATTCTGGCCCGTTTGTCGGAAACCTACCTTATTAAGGCCGAAGCACTTATTCGCCAACAAAAGTTTAGCGAAGCACTGAATGAAATCAACATCGTTCGTGAACGGGCTCAATTCAAAGCTGGTGAGGATCGGGCTGCTTATACCGACGGTTCAGCTGCTTATTTAACCAATACAGCCGGGCAGTTGAATTATCCTGATGGCATTTTGGTCAATTCATTTTCTGCTTCTAATTCCTATTACGAATCGTTATTGATACCAGAAACTACCGAATCGACGGATTTAACCACCGGCATTTCAGTTGGGAAATTACCCGATGTCGATGAGGCCATCATTGCTAAATTAGGGTATACTTCAGAGTATGACCGGATGATGTGCTTTTTGCTCAATGAACGCACTCGTGAATTGGTCGGCGAATTTCAACGTTGGCAAGACCTTGCAAGAACAAAAACATTGATCAAACGAGTTCAGGCATTTAATACAGATGCTGCACCCAATATTCAGGAAAAGCATTTCCTTCGTCCAATTCCACAATCCTACCTCGATGCCATTACCAACGAAAATGGTATTCCTTTAACGCCAGAAGAAAAGAATGCAATGCAAAACCCGGGTTATTAGTAGTTTTAGTTAGATTAATACTTTTTTTATCAAAAGAGGCCCCTTTATGGGGTCTCTTTTAAAAAAAATCCTCCTGTTTTACTGCCAAACACACGACCGTTTCATAATGGATTAGGTTAAACATTAATTTTTTAAAAAATGAGCAAATTATTCAGCTATTTAATCGCAATGATCCTACTTGGATTCACCCTAACCGATTTATCGGCACAAAATCCACGTCGACAAGAAAATCAAGGCAGAAGTTCACAAATTGAAACGATCAAAGCCGATTTGGATCGGATTTTCTCTTACCTCGACAAAACGACCCCTGCCATAATTGTTGATAAAGAGTCGGGTGAAACCATTTCTAACCTTAAAAAAATCAACGATAAAAGTGTATTTAAACGAGGCGATTTTGGTATCAATACCTATGAATGGGGCGTTACTTATTCAGGCATGCTCAAAATGACCGAGGTAACGGGCGACGTAAAATACGCAAACTACACCTACGAGCGGTTTAAAATTCTTGGGGAGGCTTATCCTTATTTTAAAAAGGTTCAGGAAGAGACCGGCAACAGTGGCTTACGGGGCTTAATCACCCCAAAATGGCTCGACGATTGTGGTTCGATGGGGGCTGCTTTTATGAAAGCCTCAATGGTTAATCCGGAAATAGCTGCATCGGTGCGTCCCATCATCGACAATGCTTTCGATTTTGTGATGTTTAAGGAGTACCGTCTCTACAATAGAATTCTTGCCCGTATGCGCCCCAATAAGAATTCAGTATGGCTCGACGATATGTACATGGGGATCCCCCCAATTGCCTATATGGCTAAAATGATTGAAAAAGAAGAACCTGAAAAGGCAAAAGCCTATTACAACGAGGCGGCCCTTCAGATCGAACTTTTTAAGAAAATATTATGGTTGCCCGAGAAAAATATCTTCCGTCATGGTTGGATCGAGATCATGGAAGAACATCCCTCGTTTCACTGGGGCAGGGCCAATGGTTGGGCTGTACTGACAATGAGCGATGTGCTTGACGTGTTGCCCGAAGATCATGGGGCAAGAGGCGAAATTATGGAATTGTTTAAAAACCATATTCGGGGCTTGGCTGCATTGCAATCGGGCGAGGGGTTGTGGCATCAACTGCTCGACAGGAATGATTCATACTTGGAAACCAGTGCATCGGCCATGTTCGTTTATTCTATGGCCCATGCCATCAATCAGGGGTGGATCGACGGTATGGTCTATGGCCCAATCGTAATGGCAGGATGGAATGCCATAGCCAAGCAAATCAACGAACTTGGCCAGGTCGAAAATACTTGTGTGGGTACAGGCCTGGGCTTCAACCCTGGTTTTTATTATAAACGCCCTGTAAATGTTCTGGCAGCACATGGTTATGGCCCTGTTTTGCTGGCCGGTGCCGAAGTGATCCAACTTCTTAATAAATCAAATGCTGCAACGAACGATAGTGCAGTGATGTTTTATCGGGAAAAAGTAAAAAGCAACGCGGCCATTTTTGAAGTGGAAAAATAAAATTATGTTTAATTTTGTGAAAACATTATTGTTTCGATTGCCGGTTATCTCATTGGTAGTCATTTCAATGTTGTTAAGCATTGAGATGAATGCCTCAAATTTTGTCTATAATGCTCGAGATTTTGGTGCTCGCGGCGATGGAACCACCATCGATTCGGATGCAATCAACAGGGCAATCGTTGCTGCATCTGAATCGGGTGGGGGAACCGTATTTTTTCCGGCAGGAACTTATGCCAGTTACTCCATCAGGCTAAAAAGCAACATCAGGTTATTTATCGATGCCGGAGCCACCATTCTTGGCGCAGAACCCGTCGGGACTATTGGCTACGATGCACCTGAAGAAGGCCCGGGAAACGAATATCAGGATTTTGGCCACAGTCATTGGCACAACAGTTTGATCTGGGGCGAAAACCTGGTGAATGTAAGCATCTGCGGGTCGGGTACTATCTATGGAAAAGGTTTAACCCGCGGAGGCCCCTACAAAGCACCGGTCGGAAACAAGGCCATTGCTCTGAAACTTTGCAGAAATGTGATCCTGAAGGATTTTACTATTCTGTACGGAGGCCATTTCGGAATATTGGCTACCGGTGTCGATAATTTTACGATCGACAACCTGAAAATTGATACCAACCGCGATGGGATTGATGTGGATTGCTGCAAAAATGTGCGGATTTCAAATTGCACGGTCAATTCACCATGGGATGATGCCATTTGCCTGAAAAGTTCTTATGCATTAGGCTATTCCCGGGCAACTGAAAATGTAACCATAACGAATTGCCAGGTATCAGGCTACGACCGGGGAACCCTTATCGACGGAACGTATTTGAGGAAGGAGCCTCATCTGGTCCCCGATAAGGAAGGCCCGACCGGACGGATCAAATTTGGTACTGAATCGAATGGCGGGTTCAAAAAAATTACCATTTCAAATTGTGTGTTCGAGTATTGCCGTGGTTTGGCACTCGAGACCGTTGACGGTGGTTTGCTCGAAGATGTTGCCATCAGCAATGTGGTAATGAGAGATATTATTAATTCTCCCATTTTTCTCCGACTGGGTGCAAGAATGAGAGGTCCGGAAAACACACCGGTTGGAAAACTTCGTCGGGTAACCATCAACAACCTGGTGGTGTACAATGCCGATTCCCGTTTTTCCTGTCTCATTACCGGAATTCCGGGCCACTTGATCGAAGATGTCAGTCTGAACAACATTAAAATTTGGTACAAACCACTGGAGGCAGGTACCCAAATACCCGATGAAGTGCCTGAATATGAAGATAAGTATCCCGAACCTCAGAAGTTCGGAATTATCCCGGCCTACGGATTTTTTATCCGGCATGCCAGGAATATTCAACTGAACAATGTTGAGGTAAATAGTATCGGGAATCAAGAGCGCCCGGCAATGATGTTGACCGATGTTCAGGGTGTTGAATTGAGAAATGTAGTCTTGGCGAAAACCAAAAGTAGTCCGTTGCTTGTATTAAAAGAAGTAGGCGATTTGTTGATTTTCGACTGTAAGGACCTTGAAAATTCGAGAAAGAAAGTTGTAAATTATGAAGTAATTAAATGAAGAGTAAACAGATAATAATCATGAGAAAAAAAATAGTAGCAGTATTTGTATTCGAATTCTTCATTCTGTTTCTTTTACTCCTATTGGCTGTACAGACGCAGGCACAAATTGGCACCCGTTTCCCTTCGGAACGTAAGGTGGTGAAAGATCCGGTTACGGGTACAAAACTTGTCTTTTTAACCAGTAAACCTGCCGGCGACAGCAAAATATATCAAACCCATAACCAATGGACTTCAGATGGCCAATGGCTTATCTTCCGTTCACGACGGGCTGAAGGAGAAGCAATCGCGGTGAATGAAAAAACAGGTGCAATGGTGCAGGTTACTGAAGGCGGCTATTCCGGCATGCTGAATATAGCAAGGAATTCGATGAAGCTCTATTTTATGCGCAAACCAAAAAACCAGGAGCTTGATTCGGGTTCGGTTTGGGTGGTAGAAGTGGATCTTGAAAAGCTGTTTTCCGATAGTGAATCGGGTAAATTGAAACCCAAAGAAGCCTATGAACGAATTTGTGGTGTTACCCCACCCGAAATGAAAGCAGGTGGCGACATGGCCCTTGACGGAGGCGAAGAATGGGTTTGGTTCCGGGTTGGAAAAGAAGAAGCTCTAAAGCACCTGCCTGAAGGAACCAAAATGGAAGAACCCTATGGTCCCAGAAAAATGGGAGCTGGCCCAGCGGGTATTGCCGGGATGAATATCAAGACCGGTGAAGTGAAGCATGTGATTTCAGTTCCTTTTCAGGTTGGGCACATTCAAACCAATCCCTGGGTGCCGGGTCAAATTGTGTTTTGCTGGGAAACCGGTGGTAAAGCTCCAAAACGCATGTGGGTTGTAAATTCCGATGGCAGCGGTCTGCGCCCTTTGTATCCCGAGTCGGAGTATGAATGGATCACTCACGAGGCGGTGATCAGTGCCGATGAAGTTGCCTTTGCCATGATGGGGCACCGGAAAATCGAAAAAACGGATAAGCAGGACGAAGGAACCGATGTCAATGGGGCTAACCCCGGACAAGAAGCTTCATGGGGCCCTTCAGGAACCCGCGAAAAACCAACCGGACTTGGAATAGTGAATATCAATACCCGTGAAATGTACATCGCCGGACAAATTCCTTATGGGAGCGGATTCTGGCATGTAAGCGGCTCTTCCGACAAGCGTTTTGTCGTTGGCGATAACTTTGAACGCGAAATCTACCTGATCAACCGTGAAACCAACGAGATGATGCTGCTTTCGGCTGGTCATAAAACCACAGCACGCGATCATTGTCATCCTACCTTTAGCCCCGATGGAACCAAAATCCAGATTCAATCGGCCATGCTATCCGAGGATGGCCGGGAATTGAACATTTGCATCATCCCGGTTCCCAAAAAATGGTTGAAAAATAAATAAGATATGAAGACAAAATTCAGCGTTATTTTCTGTACGAGTTTGCTTTTGGTGCAACTTGCATGGGCACAAGAAGATCGTGGCTATAAAATATATCAGTTCCCTGCGAATAGGATTCCGCGCATTGATGGCAATACCGACGACTGGAACGACTTTCCGGATGAGTGCATCGTGGGAACCGATCAGCTTTGGGACGACTCGGGCAAATACCCTGAAACCGATCCGAAAAACCTCGATGTGAAAGTCAGGGTAGCCTGGGTAAAAGGTTTGAACAGGCTCTACTTTCTTTACGAAGCGTACGATGATTACTGGGACTTTACCTTGCCGGGTTTGCACAACGATATTTTCGAGATTGTCGTCGATGGTGACTTATCAGGAGGACCATTGATTGATGAACAACACCTCAACCAATCGTTGGACTGGAAGGCCCGGTATTTTGAGTTTCATGGCGTGCATGCCCAAAACTACCATATTTTTACCCCTGCCGTGGGAAAGGATTGGGCACTGGCCTGGGGATGCCAGCCCTGGATCAAGAACTTGCCTTATGCCAACATTGCCTATTCCTATAATTTCAAACCAGGAGAACCGGGTAAACTGATTGCTGAATTTTGGATCACCCCTTTCGATTATGCAGGGCAGGAAGGTCCCGAGCGTGCTGTTGAATCGGTACTTCGCGACAATAAAAAAATTGGATTGACTTGGGCAATAATCGATTACGACGATGTGAACGATGGCGCGAAAAAGGGATTCTGGAACTTGTCGAAACACCATAAGATGTACGGCAACTCGAGTTTGGGAACCATTTTTACCCTAATGTCACTGGAGGCCAAATACCAAAAAAGCTTTGAAGCCGCCTGGGGCTTTGTCGTTGTCGATAAAGAAAAACGCTTGGTGGCCTTCAACGACAAAAGCAAAGGTAAGGTAACCAAATGGCACTGGGATTTTGGGGATAAAACGACCTCAGAGGAACAGAATCCTTTTCACCAATACGAAAAACCGGGCAAATATGTGGTCGTGCTGACCATCGAAGGCCCTGAAGGAACATCGCGTATGGCCAATGTATGGGATGTTGCTGTTGAATAGTAAATTGAAATGAACCAATAAGAACCAATATTTATTTGTTAACCAAAAACATTTTACGATGAAACTAAATAAGAAATTATGGTATTGTGCTGTCCTTTCATTTATCCTGTTTCCAACTGTAATGCAAGGACAGAACATTCCTCAGCTTAAAAGAAATGGAAATATCGACCAATTGATTGTCGATGGAAAACCGTTTCTCATTCTTGGAGGGGAACTGCACAATTCAAGCAGCTCAACCCTCGATTACCTTAAACCTACCTGGGGCAAGTTGAAGGAAATGAATTTGAATACCGTTCTCACAGCCTTATCGTGGCAATTAATTGAACCCAAGGAAGGGCAATTTGATTTCGCATTGGTAGATGGTTTACTTAAAGATGCCAGGGAACATGATTTGAAGCTGATTTTTCTCTGGTTTGGGAGTTGGAAAAACGGCCTCTCGCATTATGCACCGCTTTGGGTCAAAGAAGATCAGAAGCGTTTTCCCAGGGTTAGGCTAAACGATGGGAAAGCCACTGAAACCCTGACTCCTTTGAGTATCGATGCAAGAAATGCCGATGCAAAGGCTTTTGCAGCATTAATGGCCCACCTGAAAAAGGTCGATTCTCAAGACAGGACCGTGATCATGATCCAGGTCCAAAATGAAGTTGGGGTTCTGGGCGCTTCACGCGATTTTTCGGAACTGGCCAATGCCGAGTTCAATAAACAGGTTCCTCCGGACTTAATCAAAGGTTTGAAAAAATACAAGAATGAACTTCAGCCTGAAATGACGCAATATTGGGCAAAAACCGGGTTTAAGGAAACTGGGACCTGGGCCGAAATTTTTGGGAAAAACAATTATGCCGATGAAGCTTTTATGGCCTGGAATTATGCCCGGTACATCAACGTGGTTACCGCAGCAGGGAAAGCCGAATACACTATCCCCATGTTCGTGAATGCCTGGATCGTACAACCCGAAGACAACAAACCCGGCGATTACCCGGCTGGTGGCCCTCAATCGCGGGTGCATGATATTTGGCGAATTGGCGCCCCTGATATTGATTTGAAATGCCCGGATATTTATTTGCCCGATTTCCCAAGAATCGTCGATATGTACCACCATTCCTGGAATGCGCTCTTTATTCCGGAATCTTTCTCAGGGGTTAACGGTGCCGCGAATGCTTTTTACGCCATTGGGAAACATGCAGGTATTGGGTACTCGCCCTTTGGGATTGATGGCCAAATTGAACAACCAGCCGACTCACCCCTTGCTAAGGCATACAAAGTTTTAGACCAGCTTACTCCAATGATCACAAAGGCTCAGGCTGAGGAAAAAATTTCAGCATTCTGGTTAACTTCAGCCAACAACCCACAGACCATCGAATTAGGAGGGTATAAAATTGAAGCTTCGTTGCCCTTCAATAGAAGGACCGGTCAGCTTACTGCTGAAAAAGGGTATGGAATCGTCATCTGGAAGGGCGGAAATGAATTTATAGTGGCAGGATCGAATCTGAATGTAGTATTTATTCCAAATTCCGATGGTCCTCAAATGGCTGGTTTCGATACGATTTACGAAGGTGAATACATCGATGGAAAATGGAAGGCCGGGCGTTTGTTGAATGGCGACAACATTATGATTGATTACATCCTGGCAAATCAGGCGGCCATCAATCGCACCGGTGCTGGGGTTCAACTTCTCAATGAACCAGGCATTTATCAGGTGAAATTGTATCGCTTTGAATAGCAAATCGCCTTGTCTTTTTTTTAAATTGATTGAATCAAAATACCATGCGTCGTTTCTTTCCGCTTTCTTGTTTGTTTTTACAACTGTTCGGATTTGTAGCTTGTACCTTTCAAGGACAAAAGTTGTACAATATTGCAGATTTTGGCGCGCTTGCCGATTCGCTGCATGTGAATACTGAAGCCATTCAGGCGGCAATCGATCAATGTGCCGCCGACGGCGGGGGCACCGTTGTTGTACCCTCGGGAACATTTTTAACCGGGGCTATTTTTATCAAGCAAGGGGTTAACCTCGAAATAAAAAACAACGGGGTGCTGAAAGGAACTACAAATATGGCTGATTATAAATTAGTTCAGACCCGATGGGAAGGGGAAGAACGAATCTGGGTCAGTGCACTGATTAACGTATTCGATATAACAGGGTTTAGTTTAAAAGGAGGAGGAACTATTGATGGCTCCGGCGATGTTTGGTTTTTTGGTCGCCGGGGCCACTTTGGCCGCCTTGAAAACAAGGAGGGACCAGCTTCTATGCCTCCCAATATAGGGCCGGTACGAGAAGGTCCTCCGGCCTTGGGTGTGAAGGGCGGATTGCCTGCAACACCCGAATCAAATGCCTTCGAATTAAAAGAAATTGCTTTGGAAGGTTATGGCCGTCCACGACTTATTGCCATTCAAAATTGCAGTGAGGTTGTGGTCGAAAACCTTACTTTGCTCAATCAATCGAGTTGGGGCTTGTTCGTTTTGTACAGCAAGCAGGTTGAAATTCGCGACCTGCTTATTCGTGCAGCTCATTACATTCCCAGTTCCGATGGCATCGACATCGATTCGAGCGATGGAGTCAAAATTGTCAAGGTCGATATCGATGTGAACGACGATTGCATTTCGATCAAATCGGGTAAAGACGAAGATGGCCGCCGCGTGAACCGTCCGTCCGAGAATATTTTAATCGACAGTTGCATATTCCGGTACGGGCATGGAGGTGTTGCCATGGGCAGCGAAATGTCGGGCGGAATCCGAAACGTGGTCATCAGCAACAGTGTGATGATGGCCGACAATTGGGCGCCCATCCGGTTTAAATCTCAGCCGAGCCGTGGTGGTGTGGTCGAGAATATTACGTATAAAAATATTTCGCTCGAAAATACACGCCAGGCCTTTGAGTTTAATATGGAATGGCGAATGAGACCTCCTGTTAAAGCTCCCTCGGATCCGCTTCCACTGGTACGTAATGTTAAAATAATCAATGTAAGTGGTACTGTGGCGAATGCCGGCTTTATTCATGGTTTGAAAGATAGCCACATCGAAAATGTAGTATTCGAGAATTGCGACATTAAGGCAAAAAAAGGGTTGTTGATCGAAAATGTTAGTAATGTCGACCTCTCGGGGTTGAAAATATTGGTTGAAGAAGGCGAACCTGTACTTTGGCAAAATAATTTGGAACCCTAACAGAACAAATTGAATAATCATACCTAAAAAAATATAATCATGAACCGACAGAATACCAGTATTATACATCAAAAGCAAACCGGATTCCAGCAAATTTTAACCTGTTTTGCTTTGAAAAGTGGAGCCTGTGTTTTGAACCGATTTTGTCATCTGTTCCTGTGCTCAATCATTCTTTCGTTGGTTTTTCTATCTTGCAGACAATCAACAATTGAATCGCACACCAAAGTCAGTAAGCCCAAAGCTGCGAAAGTGGAAAAGATGTTCGAAAATCCCCCGTCAGAGTATTCCCTGACGTTTTACTGGGGTTGGGATGGTGATGTTACAGAAGAGGTTATCAAACGGGATTTGGATGAATTCAAATCAAAAAATGTTCAGGTGGTAACTTTAGAGCCTGGATACAATATGCCCAATGCTTACCTGTCGGATGGTTGGTTTGAGGATGTGAAAGCAGCTGTTATGCTGGCAAAAGAGCGTGGTATGAAAGTTTATCTTGTAGACGAAGGAAAATATCCGAGTGGTTTTGCCGGTGGAAAAATTGCCAGTGAAACCCCTGAACTCTGCATGAAAATCCTGATCCCGGATACGATCTTTAAAGTAAAAGAGAATCAGCAGGTTTCGCTCGATCTTAGTGATGAAATTGTAAGTGCCGCAGCTTACAATAAAGCATCAGGCGAAACACAAGAATTGGAAATGAATAAGGGTGTTTTAAACTGGACCGCTCCCCAGGGAGAATGGGAAGTTGTTTTGGTAAAAAATATAATCCGCTCGTCACCAACACGCTCGGTCAATAACCCAACCGGTGGAAAAGATTCCAAACATGCGCTGATTGATTACCTCGACGCAGAGGCAACCCTCAAGTTCATCGAATTTACCCACGAAAAATATAAAAAATTCATGGGCGAAGAGTTTGGAAAAACAATTCTGGGCTTTCGCGGCGATGAACCCGATTATTCGACACGGGGTATACCCTATACCCCAACTATTTTTGAAGAATTCAAAAAGCATAAAGGCTATGATGTTCAACCTTATGTGGCTACTTTTCTTGCCCCAATTCAAACTGAAGAACAAAAACGCATAAAAGCTGATTATTGGGAGGTTTGGTCTGGCCTGTTCGCCGATAATTTCTTTCAGGTACAAGCCGACTGGTGTGCTGCCTCGAATGTCGATTATTTGGTGCATTTGAACCACGAGGAACACATGACCGGCCTGATCCGTTCTGAAGGATGTTATTTTAAAACCATGCGTTCGGTGCAAATGCCCGGTGTCGATGTCATCTGGCATCAGATTTGGCCGGGCGAAGTGAACCCCGTATTTCCCAAATATGCTTCTTCATCGGCCCATATTAATGGACAAGCGCGATCGTTCACCGAAAGTTTTGCTGCATTCAGGCCACAACCCAATTTTGATCAGGCCAAATGGATTTTGAACCAGCAACTGGTGCGAGGTATCAATATGGTTGAGGTGATGTTTGTGCCTGCTTCAAGCAAAGGCCAATCGGGCATGAGGGGTTGGTTGGCCCACGAAGATTTTCCCCAGTTTGCCAAGTACATACACCGTTCGTGCTACCTGTTATCGCAAGGAATTCCTGCTGCCAAAATTGCGGTTTTGTTTCCCACTACCTCAGTTTGGTTGGGCCATAACGAAATCGACACGCTGGCAATCGACATCATGCAGCAACTTCTTGAAGCGCAGCACGATTTTGATGTTATCGACGAAGGGGCACTCGATTCGGTCATGATCATGAAAGAGGGTTGCTTCATTAACAAAAGCGGACAGGCATATTCAACCATCCTTGTTCCTCCATTACATGCCATTTCCGAAAATGTTTTATCGCGTTTGAATGCATTTGAAACTTCGGGAGGAACCGTTATTTCTTTTGGAAATGATTCGTTACTGGCTATTGGCAAAACCTTCCGGGAAGCGTTGAAAATCAAACCGGAATGGAAGATCAATGAACCTTATGGAAATTTGACCAGCTCGGTGCTGAACGCGCTGCCAGTATCCGATTTCATTTTGGATCGACCTTGTAAAGACATCAAATATACCCATCGTAAATGGAAAGATGCCGATTTGTATTTTGTCTTCAATGAAGGCGATCAAAACCAGGAATTTAAGGTAGAACTCAGTGGGAAAGGCCAGGTTCAGGTTTGGGATGCCCTGAGCGGGGAAATTAGGAAAATGGCATCGGAACCGAAAAATGGAGAAAGGATTTTTACCGACCTTAAATTGGCTCCGTGGGAAACCATCTTTATTTTGGTTGGCAATAACTAAATGATTAGTAATAAAACGGTTGAAATTAAAATTACAGCTATTGAAGATGAAAAAACTCAGTGTAATCCTTTTGCTTTCAGTTGTACTTGTTGGAGCGAGGGCACAGGCTCCTGCCGTAATCAAGTTGAATACCCCGGACCTACAAAGTGGAAAATTGTTAATGCAGGCCTTAAAAGAGAGACAGTCTTCAGCAGGTTTTACCGATAAGGAAATTCCAATTAAAGAATTATCAAATTTGCTTTGGGCTGCTTTTGGGGTTAATCGTCCGGAGAACGGGAAAAGAACGGCCCCTTCGGGTTCGAACCGGCAGGAGATTGAGATTTATACTTTTTCAAAACAGGGAATTTATCACTATAATGCTGCAAAACATGAACTTGAACTAGTTAAGGAAGGAGATTACAGAAGTTTGACCGGACGGGGAGAAGCAGCAAACGCAGCGTTAAACCTTTTATTCATTGCCGACACCGAGAAAACCGGACCTGGCGAGGATGCTACAAAAGCAAATACCGTTTCGTATGTGAATGTGGGGTATATTTCCCAAAATGTGTATTTGTACTGTGCTTCAGCTGGTATTGGTACCCGTGCACGCGGGGGATGGGACAGCGAGAAATTATTACAAATCATGAACCTGAAAAAATCGATGATAATCGTATTGGGGCAAACTGTTGGATATACAAAAGGGAATAAATAAGAAATCACTTTTTTCTTAAGTAGAACATTAATAGATTTATTGTTTTACTGTTAAGGTATAGGTAGGCGAAAAAAACAAGTTTGTTTTTCCCGAAAATCGGATGAGCTGATTGAGGAACATCTTAGGCAGGCTTTTAAGTTTATTGTTCGATTGGCTGTAAAAACCATTGCTTACAGATGTTTTATATCCCATCTGGTTAAGAGTGTTGACTAATTCTTTTGTGTTGATGATGTGTTCAGTCCAATTTCCGGTATAGGGGTCGCAAGTATTTGAAGGATGGGCCAGGTGATAGCCAACTGTCTTGCTTTGCTTATATTGATTCACTACTTCAATAATTTCAGAACGAATCAACCCCCGTGTACGTTTAGCCAGAAGGGCCACTTCCTCAGAAGTCAGGTTTCTGGCTTCATTTAAGATGATTTTTTTCCTTATGGATAGAAAAGATTCGCTGGCGTCGCGGTCTTTCCATCCCCATGATTTGTTCCTGCCCTGTAATTCGGCCTTCTTTTGAAGCTTCATCAGCCTATGGCGAATAAAGGGATTGGAACCATTGGCACTGGTGAGAAAAACAAAAGAAGGCTTGCCTTGAAGGTCTTGAGCTTGCTTAAACCAATTTTCCCAGTGATGCAGGTGCTCCAAAACATCAAAGGAACAAACAAAATCGACCCCTAAGTTATTCTGCTTTACAAACAGGCAAAGATCGTTAATGTCGCCTTCAACATAATGATCGATGAGTATTCCCAAATTCCCTGCTATCACCATCGCATCATGGGCCGATACGTCGTAGATATCGTTGTAAATAATTTGTTTAAACCCCATCCGAGAGGCAAGCAAAGAAAGAATTCCGCATCCGCCGCCATAATCGATAAAGGTGGATTGATGTATCGGTTTGCTGGAGAGGGCAAGAACTTTTAACATGAGCTGCGCATATTGTGACAAATAAAAGTCGATGGAATTTATATACGATTGTAAATACCTCTTGTTGTAGTCCGATAGATTCCAGGAACTTATATCTGCCTGACGCAATAATCCAGCTATTTGTAAAGATGCTTTCTCTACCAGTATAAGCGAATTGGGTGGAATCGGGTATGAATTAGGGAAAGGAATGTATTTAAATTGATTCACGAATTAACTGTTTAAATGGTACCATTTTCATTGCAAACGAACCCTTAGCCTGCCAGAGGATACAACTGCTTGCACTCTTTACAAAAGTAGGTCTTTTCGAAAAATAAACAACAAACACGATTTTGGTCACGTAAATGATCAATTTTTAGCCGAATCTAATTATTGGTTTTAGACAGTGAGATAGGAGTTATTTTTATCTTTGCCGCTCAGCATTGAATTTTGAGGTTTACAACCTTTTATGTATTTCAAACTTATGAACAGATTTACGCTCACTTTTTTATTGCTTTTTGTTTTTTCAATCGTACAGGCTCAGGTATCCAAAACCATCACAATTAGTGCAGGAGGCCTTTCATCAGCTCTATCCAAAACCGAAAAGTCGACCATTACCAACCTAAGCATTTCGGGCACCCTCGATGCCAGGGATTTTAAAATCATGCGCGATAGCATGGCTGTTTTATCGGTGATCAACATGAGCAACGCTTCGGTTGCAGCTTATACCGGAACGCAAGGCACCGCAGGTTCAATCAGCCAAACCTACCCGATACACAATATTCCCGAATCGGCTTTTCGATCAAAAGAAAACCTAAAAAATATTGTACTGCCAAATACTATCCTCTCCATAGGGCCCTGGGCTTTTATGACTTGCAGTGCTTTAACTTCAATTATATTGCCGTCGACCCTGCAAACAATTAAGGTTTCCGCTTTTAGGGAATGTAGCAGTTTGAGTACGCTTACCATTCCTGCATCGGTAACCTTAATCGAAGGGTATTGTTTTTCCTGGTGCCCGGTTGCCATTACGGTACATTCCAGTAATCTGAATTATTCGAGCGCTGAAGGGATTTTGTTCGATAAAGGAAAGACCGTTCTGATCCATTGCCCTGCTTCAAAGTCAGGAAGCTATACCATCCCGGGCACAGTAGGTACCATAGGGGCAGAAGCTTTTTTGAATTGCAAGCTGCTGAGCTCGATAACCATTCCACCCACAGTATCCTATATCGGACGAGGTGCGTTTTATCAATGCGTGAGTCTCTCCTCCATGGTATTGCCTCCGAACCTTAACACTATTGAAGAGGAAACTTTTAACAATTGCTGGAGATTAGTTTCAGTAGTTTTGCCTACTGTTCTTACTACAATAAAAAATGCAGCCTTTATAAACTGTGTCGGTCTTGATAACATTTCGTTACCTTCAACACTTACCAGTATCGGTGAGAGTGCATTTAGTAATTGCTCGAGCCTTTCATCAATTTCCATTCCATCGTCGGTTCAAACAATTGGCAAACAGTCTTTTAGACTTTGCGTAGGTCTTGGGTCAATTTATGTCGATTCGCCCAACCCTATCGATTTAAGTCTGTCGCCCGATGTTTTTGGGAGTGTAAACAAAACAACCTGTACCTTATACGTACCCTATATGACCCGGGATAGTTATGCAGGGGCCAACCAATGGGGCGATTTTTTAAATATAGTGAACCGGCCTGGATTTTACTTGTCCTCTCCCCGAATCGACATTCTTGCCGAAGAGGGCAGTAAGGATTCAATTTCCATTCTGTCCACCGTAGCTTGGTCCATCAATCAGAGCCCCTCGTGGTTAACGCTTAATCATGAGAATGGAACAGGTGATGAAATCCTGGTTTTTACTGCCAGTGCTCATTCTGAATATACCGATCGAAAGGCAAACCTTAGCGTTTCGGCAACTGGAATACCCTCGCAAACCATTGAAATCGTTCAACATGGTATCCAAAAAACTGTTGCCGTCACGGCAGGAGGACTATTCAATGCCTTAAGCCTGGATGAGAAGAACACTGTATCGAACCTTAAACTAACCGGTACAATCAATGCCTGCGATTTTAAAACCATGCGCGACAGCATGCCCGTGCTTTCGCTTGTTGACTTAAGCGAGGTTAATATTGCACAATATTCAGGTACCTTGGGCACAACCGGAACCAATACTTTTTATCCCGTCAATGCAGTTCCCGATTATGCCTTTTGTATTCCCGGTACCTTGTTGGGAAAAAACAGACTGTTTCGGGTAATATTTCCCGAAAGCGCCACTTCGATAGGGAATTATGCTTTTTATGCTTGTCGTAACCTGAAGAACTTTTCATTAAACCCTTTGATCGACCGAATTGGGAATTATGCATTTTTCGGATGTACGGGTCTGACTTCGTTTGTTTCGAATTCAGCACTTACTTCGCTCGGGGCCTATTCATTTTCGGGATGCAAGGGCCTGACCTCAGTTCAGTTTTCTTCATCGTTAAATACCATTGGAAATAATGCATTTGAATATTGCAGCAAATTGACTTCCATAGCGATACCTGCATCAGTGACTGCAATTGGCGGAGCTGCTTTCATGTTGTGCACCGGTTTGGAATCGGTAACGTGCCTCGCGTTGGTTACCGAGCTCGGGAGGAACTTGTTTTATGGTTGCGGTAGATTGACCTCTTTTGCAGTTCCAAGTAAGGTAAGGGTAATCGGTGAGAATGCTTTCGGATATTGCAGCAGCCTGGCTTCAATATCCTTTCCCCCTATGTTGAAGACCATCGGCAGTCGGGCATTCATCAATTGCACCAGCTTGACTTCAATTTCTTTACCCTCTACAGTCAGTTCAATAGGCGGATATGCCTTCTCTGCCTGTCTCCAGCTTTCTTCTTTTGTTATTCCCCCCCTGGTTTCGATTATCGAAGAGTATACGTTCGAAGGTTGTTTGCAACTGGCATCGATCAGCATTCCATCGTCGATTAAAACCATCGGTAATTTTGCTTTCTACGATTGTAATTTGCTAAGCCGTGTTGATCTCCCTTCATCACTAACATCAATTGGCGACAGGGCTTTCGCGGGTTGTTATGAATTACGTTCAATTGTGATCCCTCAATCCGTTTCCTCGATCGGGAACAGTGCTTTCAGCGAATGCTGGGGCTTAACTTCGGTATCGATCCCCAAATCAATAACCACCATCAAACCGTATACCTTCTTCCGTTGTGGGCTCACTTCCATTTCCATCCCCTCTTCGATTCAAACCATCGAAGATGCAGCTTTTTCCAACTGTGGTGACCTCGATTCAATAAAAGTAAGCCACGAAGTGCCGATCGATTTGATTAATTCAGATGATGTTTTCGATTTAGTTGATAAAACTTCCTGTAAATTATATGTGCCTTATGGTACTTCTGGCCTTT
>CAZSIK010000036.1:18156-22778 GCA_964606515.1 uncultured Prolixibacteraceae bacterium | reverse complement strand
CCGGGGGGATGTTACTTGCAATTAAAGCAGCTTCAATGGCTATGGTTCCTGAGCCGCACATGGGATCATAGAAATCGGATTGGCCTCTCCAATTGGCCAACAGGAGAATTCCGGCTGCCAACACCTCGCTCATCGAAGCTTCGTTTTGGCCAATACGGTAACCCCTTTTGTGCAACGATTCACCAGAACTGTCGAGTGAAACCGAAACTGTATCGGCAGCAACATGAACATGAATCCGGATATCGGGGTTTTCGGAATTTACCGATGGGCGCTTACCGGTTTTGGCCCTGAACTGGTCCACAACCGCATCTTTTGCCTTGAGGCTCACAAACATCGAATTATTGAAGGCTTCGGTAGTAACGGTACTGTAAACGGCAAATGTCTGCCCCAGGTCGAAATAATTGGTCCAATCTATTTTTTTCACTCCCAGGTATAAGTCGTTGGCATTTTCGGCCTTAAACTCGTCGATGATCCTGAGCACCCTAAGAGCGGTACGGCAACAAAAATTGGCCTTATACAACATTTCGACCGAACCCTTGAACCTAACGCCCCGGATAACGGCCTCAACATCTTTGGCGCCAAGCGCGACCAACTCCTTTTTCAACACTTCTTCCAACCCGGCAAAAGTTTTTGCCAACATCTGATAATTATCCAAGTTCATCTCCATTTTATATTCCGGCACTGTCGGAGAACGACAAGCCGCGGTCTTTATACTGAGAAATTTTAGAATTTGGAGGCAATGACTTAATAATCCATACATTACCACCAATCACTGATCCCTTGCCAATGGTGATCCGCCCTAAGATTGTGGCTTGGGCATAAATTACCACATCGTCTTCGATAATGGGATGACGGGGTATCCCTTTAATTGGATTTCCTTTTTCATCAAGTGCAAAACTTTTAGCTCCCAGGGTAACCCCCTGATAAAGTTTTACATTTCGCCCAATAATACAAGTAGCCCCAATCACGGTGCCTGTGCCATGATCGATTGTAAAATATTCGCCAATTTGTGCTTCAGGGTTGATATCAATCCCGGTTTCGGAATGGGCCATTTCCGAGATGATCCTGGGGATCAGGGGAACGTCCAATTCAACCAGGCGGTGGGCAATACGGTAGCTCGAGATAGCACGAATGGCAGGATAACAAAATACAACCTCTCCACGGCCCTTTGCTGCCGGATCGCCAAGATAGGCAGCCTCGACATCAGTGGTAAGTACACGGCGTATTTCAGGCAAGGAAGCGATGAATAGTGCAGCAATATGGCGCGACTGTTCCACATGTTCGGCCTGCCTGTTCCCTTTTTCTCCGTTAACTTCACCTTGCTCACTGCAGGCAAAACACAAACCAGCCATGATTTGCTCTGTCAGTATCTCGAAAATCTCATCGATATACACCCCCATGTAAAATCGGATGGCTACCGGATCGAGAGTGGTGTTCCCAAAGTATCCCGGAAACACTACTTCCCTAAGCTTCTGTACCAAAATTCCAAGTTTTTCGGTCGAAAGCATGGGTTCACCTTTTCGATATTGATGGCAAACCCTCCCGTACGAATCTTTTTGAGAAAGATCATCGACAGCTTTCCAAAGCTTTTCGGTAATATCTTGTTCTTTTATGGAAGTCATGAATTAACAGATCGTTATATTTCTTGTATTTTATTAATAATCAATTTAAAGAAAGAGTATTATTGAATGAAGGGTCAACGAACATGTTGGCAACAACACGAAAACAATAAGAAACGACCAATAAGCAGGATATAACGCACCATACTTGTTTGTTTTATGGTGCAATTTTAATAAAAAAATTGAAGTATTTAGCTTAGGCTCATAAATTATCGTGAATGAATCTTTTGTTTTTTAACAAGTTATTTCTATTTATCTTTTATGAAACTTTTATCTTTGATTTAAATCCAGTTGCTGCTTTTGGCATCAAAAACAACAAATTAAAGTATAATTAAACCATCTTACAGATTTACAACAATTTAACATCTCTTGGACATGAAAAAATTATTCCTTGCTTTTCTGTTATCAATAGGGTTGCTCGCCCACGGCCAAGGTGAGTCGGGGGTGGATGCTGAGATAAGTTTATTATCGACTTATTACTGGCGCGGATTTTCGCAATACCCTGTTCCCGTTCTTCAGTCGGATGCAACCTTCTACCACAAAAGCCTCAGTTTTAACCTCTGGTCGGTAACCTCGCTCGATGGCAAGTGTTGGGATATGGCTTTTACCCCCGCCTATACGATCGGGAATTTCAGTATCTGGATCAGCGATTATTACTGTCCCGTTTTTGGTGAGGAGAATAATTTTTTAGATTTTTCGAAAAACAAGACTGCTCATTCAACTGAAATCGCATTGGGGTATGAAGCAGGCAAACTCCCGCTGAGTCTATCTCTTAACACGTTCTTTTTTGGCGATTATGATGAAAATAGCGGTAAGCCTTGTTATTCAACATATGTCCAGGCCGATTATCCTTTTTCGATTGCAGGCCTTGATGCTCAATTGGGATTGGGGTTCACCCCCTGGGCAGGGTATTATTCCGATAAATTCTCGGTTGTGCACCTGTGCCTGGGATTATCGCACCAATTAGAATTAAGCAACAATGCATCAATCCCTTTTGGAATCAATTTCAACTTGAACCCAACTTCAAAACAGGCGTTTATTGTAATGCAACTGGGCCTGGGCAAATCTTTCTCGAAATAAGTTGAAGCTAAGGTAACAGAATAAGTAACTGGTTAAGGGAACGGATGTGGTAGGTAGGACTCTCTTCCGGGGGATATTGGTACCATTCGGCAAAAGGGGTGAAATAAACCTGGTCGATGCCAAAGAGCCGGGCACCAATCACATCCGTTTCCCACGAGTCGCCGATCATCAAGCTTTGTTTTTTACGGGCATTACAGCTTTTTATGGCAAATTCAAAAATTTCGCGTGAAGGCTTTGTGGTTTTTAGGTCTTCGGAAATAAAAACTTTTTCGAAAAAAGATTGAAGCCCTGTATTTATAAGTTTATCATGCTGAACTTCACGAAAACCATTTGTAATGATGTGCAGGTGATAATTTCGCTTTTGCAGTTCAGCCAGCACTTCGAGTGTTCCAGGGAATAATTCTTTTTTCCCTGGCATCAGTTCAAGATATTTGTTGTCGATTTCAAGAGGCCGAGGACAAGCCATTTGGTTATAGTCTACAAAACTTTCAGCAAAACGCCTGATCCGTAGCACTTCCTTTGTAATTTTTTTATCGCGGTAATCGGCCCACAGTTGGGTGTTGATTTTCAGATAAACCTGAAAAAAATCATCGAAAGAACCAATATTTTCGAGCAAACCTAACGCACGAAAAGCATCTTTCATGGCCTCGTACGAATTTTTATCAAAATCGTACAAGGTATTGTCGAGGTCGAAGAAAAGATGACGGTATTTTTTCTGCATTATTTCCTGTTGATTAAGTCGTGGGCATGTTGTCGGGCTTTTTCCACGATTTCCTCTTCTCCAGGCACCTTACGGTTTTCCATCAGGATTTTCCCGTCGCAGATCAGGGTATCGACCACGCTACCACTTGCCGAATATACAAGGTTGGAATACAGGTTGAAATTCGGGGTCATCTCGGGTAGGGATAAATCGATCAGGCTCAGGTCGGCCAGGTATCCCTCTTCAATTTTTCCGGTTTTAAACCCGGTGAGGGCCTCAGCCCCTTGTGTGGCAATGGCAAATGTTTCTTCGGCCGACCAGAGGGTTGGGTCATTCCATACCGCTTTTCCTGTAAGAGCAGCTAATTTGATGGCTTCGTACATATCGAGGTTGTTGCTCGAACTGGTACCGTCGGTGCCGATGCATACGGTTACTCCTGAATCGCGCATCATGGGCAAGGCAAAATGATTGCCTGAAACGAGCTTCAGGTTGGATGCAGGATTGTGCACTACCTGACAGCCCTGATCTCCCAGAATTTTTATTTCTTCTTCATCGACATAAAGGCAGTGGGCAAAACTGGTGTCATGACTAAGGAACCCAATCGATTGCAGATAATGCACAGGACGTTTCCCAAATGCGTTTATCGAATCCTCCACTTCTTGTTGAGTTTCTGAAAGGTGGGTATGTATTTTCAGTCCATGTTCCGAGGCATAATCCCTGATCCATTTCAACATGTTTGTGGAAACAGTATAGATGGCATGGGGTCCCAAGGCAAATTTCAGCCGGTCGGGATACTTATCCATTGAATGGTGCAGTTCCTGTACTACCTTCTTGTACTTTTCAGCAAGTTGGGGCTGATTAAAATCGAAACCGGCAAAAGTAAGCATGCCCCTTAAGCCCATTTCATCGACAGCACGGGCCGTTCCTGGAAAGAAATGGTACATATCGACAAAAGTAGTGGTACCAGTTTTAATCATTTCGAGACAGGCCAGTTTGGCTCCCCAGTAAACATCTTCCTCGGTAAGCTTGGCTTCCAAAGGCCAAATTTTTTCTTCCAACCAGGATTTTAGAGGCATGTCGTCGGCAAAACCCCGCAACAAGGTCATCGCGGCATGGGTATGCCCGTTCAGTAGGCCAGGAACCACGGCTTTATTTGAACCATCAATAAGCTTATCTGCTTCTATTTCAATATTTTTAGCTATACGGGCAATCTTATTGCCGGA
>CAZSIK010000036.1:16353-18146 GCA_964606515.1 uncultured Prolixibacteraceae bacterium | reverse complement strand
CCTGGTTTGTTTTATTTAGTTCAACGTTTTTTATCAGAATCCGCATGTTTTTTTTAATTTTAAGACACCAAATTTAAATTATTATTGGAAACTGCACCGCATGGCAATAATTATTTCGGCTCATTAGTACCAGGGGGGTACCGGCAAACCGGCCATCACAAAAAATATTGCCTTTATCTTGTACTGCAAACAATAAAATGCGCTTTCACAACTGGCAATGTCAATGGCCAGAGAAATTAATACCTTAACCAAAACGGGAATACTGCGCTTTAAGTAATTAAAAATCAATTTAGAAAATTAACTTTCCCAATTTTTCCCAAGTCTTTTCATGCTTCAAGATCAAGCGGAAGTTGAATTGAAAAAACAGTGCCGTGGCTACGGTCAGAAATCAATGTTACTTTTCCTTTCAGGTACTGTTCGGTAAACAATTTCACGCTATAGGTACCCATACCACGGCCTTTCCCCTTGGTCGAGAACGACCGCCGGAATATCTGACCTTTAATATCCTCGGGAATAAGCGTTTGATTCTGCACCCAGATTTGTACCGATTGTTCATTCGCCTTGCTTCCCATGGTGATCACATCGCCTGGTTTTGTTGCCTCAAAAGCATTTTTCACAAGGTTGGTCAGTATACGGTTTAGGATAATCCGATCGGAGAGGAAGTCGATGCTCGTGCTCTTTTCCGAGATCAACACTTTTTTATTCGACACCACTTCATAAGAAAGAAAATCTTCTTTAATCGAGTGTAACACTTCAAACGAATTGAGAGCTTCAAATCGAGGTGAAAATTCGCCCGACTCTGCCTCGGTCAAACTACGTTGAAAGATAATCTCGTTGGTAAGATCAAAAATGCCTTTTCTCAAAAGCTTGATTAGTTCTTCGTTCGATTGATCGGGGCCGCTGCTTAAAATTTCGGAAAGGCCGCTTACCGACATGGCTTTATTGAGCAGGTCGTGGAAAAAGGTTTGTTCAAGGTGTTCCTTCCTTTTGGTTTGGCTGATGTTATCGAAGGTAATAATGATGTATTTCTCGTTCTGCCAATAAAATGGTTTGGCGGCAACCTCGTAGTCGGTGACCTGATAATCGCCATGAAGATTCGATTCAAAGCTTGCTTCGTGAATAATCAAACAATCGTTGGCTACTGCTTCCATTATGGTATTGACAATGCCACAGAGCCGGCACTGGTATGAAGTGCCGCAACCGGCCGCTTCGGTGAAAGCATTTTGGCAACTTAACACTTCGCCCGGACGAAAGCCAAGTCCCATGTCAATTTTCAGGCGTTGAAGTTCCTTCTTTATCAGGTCGTTCATATAAATAATCTGCCGGTGTTGATTAATGATAAAAAACATAACCGGGATTTTCGTGAACACTTCTTCGAGAAATTCAGCTTTTTTAAGAGAGTTGTGCTGTTCCATCACGATTTTCATAGGTGCCCTGGGGGCACTTGCATAATGGGTCTTTTCTGAAGTAAAATCGATCAATTCCATTGTAAGAAAGTGTTTTAAAAAGAGCTGCAATTTACAAAAAAAAGGCCTTTGCCTCGATGTGCTTTCTAAAACTTTATTTTATCGTAACTTGTTAATTCAATAAAATCAAATTTAAGATCCATGGAAAGCTACAATGAAGTATTTGGAACTTTGGAAAAGCTCGAAGAGTTAAGTGTGATAAAGGCCAATATTATAAATGGTTCCCTCGTTTTTGAATCGCTTGCCCCGTTCTGGGATTATTACGATGAATCGCCATCAAAAGCCAAGCCGCTGTATATTTATATCGGGATCGACAAGGACCACGAT
>CAZSIK010000036.1:10662-16343 GCA_964606515.1 uncultured Prolixibacteraceae bacterium | reverse complement strand
GGGCTTCGGAATGGGTGAGGACCGACTTGGGCTTAAAAATGGATGCAGCCAAAGCCACCATTGCTTTTAACGACCGTTTTTTCCATGTAATCAGGTTACGTCACCTAAACGGATATGGACAAATTAGGGAAATCCAGGAAAGATTTGCCCATTATGGGATAAAACCGGCATCAGTACATGGGAGTTGGAAAAACCAGGTTGTTAAAGTGCAGTTCAGAAAAATATTTTACTTATCGATGATGGATGACGGCATTTTTTTCGACAACAGCGAAAAACATCACTATTATGTTGAAGTTCCAAAAGCGCTTTCGTTTGATGAATTTTTCGAAGTAAGCCAAAAAGTAAAGAACAATTGGATGGGCCACAAATTCGATGCAGCTATGGGAGCTTATCTTTTCCGGTGGAAAGTTCGAGAGATGGTACGAATTTATTCTGAAACCATCACATTAAACGATTTGAAAGAGATTCAGAAATTATACCTTCAAAAGATGAAGTAGTTCTTATGGGCAAAGGAGTTTGATTGAAGATCCATCCCAACAGAGTACTGAATTCATCTGACGATCGAGGTCCCCGAGGCTGATGGTTTGGTAAGATTGGCCGCATTTGTAATCAATACCCGGCTCACTCCACTGTTTAATGCATTGAAGGCATTATCGAGCTTGGGGATCATTCCTTCCGAGATGGTTCCTTTTTCTTTGTATTTGCGGTATAATTCACGGTCGAGTTCATAAATAACCGATTTATTGTCGTTAGGATCGAGCAAAACCCCATCCTTTTCGAAGCAATACACCAGATTCACCTGATAGTTTTCGCTGAATGCGACCGCGAGCTTCGAAGCCATTGTATCGGCATTTGTATTGAGCAAGGTTCCTTTTCCGTTATGCGTAATAGGGGCAATAACCGGCACCACGTTTTCGTCCAGAAGCAATTCCAGTTCACGGGTATTTACATCGATAATGTCTCCGACAAAACCGTAATCAATATCTTTTACGGGTCGTTTTACAGCCCTGATAATGTCCATGTCGGCACCCGTGAGCCCAACGGCATTACATCCTTTTGCTTGTAACCCGGCCACGATGGTTTTATTAACCAAACCTGCATACACCATCACCACTACATCGAGGGTAGCTTTATCGGTAATCCTTCGGCCTTCGACCATTTTGGTTTCTATACTCAGTTTTTCGGCTAATGCAGTTGCCGAACGCCCTCCTCCGTGTACAAGGATCTTCCTGCCCGAGATGCTGCTGAAATCATGAAGCAATTTTTGAAGGGATGCTTCTTCTTCAACAATTTTTCCACCTACTTTGACCAGAGTTAGCTTTTCCATGTGTATTGTATTTTGTGCCAAAAATAAACAAATCGAAAAAGGGGCAGTAAATTATTCAAACATGTTTTTCATCCTGTTGAAAAAATCCTTTTTGCCCGATTCGGATGGAGGTGTTTGAAACCCGGGTTGCTGAAGCAATCTTTCCAACATTTTTCTTTCTTCCGCGGAGAGTCTGGTTGGAACCCATGCATGAACTTTTACAAGAAGGTCGCCTTTACCATAACCATTTACATCGGGCAGACCTTTACCACGTAAGCGCAATATTTTCTCGGGCTGGGTGCCGGCATCAATTTTCACTTTCACCTTGGTATCGACCGTTGGAATTTCGACAGTAGTACCTAAAGCCAATTCTGGCAAACCCAAAAACAAATTAAATATCAAATCGTTGTCTTCTCTTATCAGTTCAGGATGTTCTTCCTCGGCAATTTGTACAATTAAATCCCCGTTAATGCCACCTCGCCGGGCAGCATTTCCTTTTCCGGTAAGCGAAAGCTGCATGCCTTCGGCCACCCCTGCAGGGATATTGAGCGAAATTACTTCTTCCCCACTTACAATTCCTTCACCATAACACGAGTTGCATTTGTTGGCAATGATTTTTCCTTCGCCTCCACAGTTCGGGCAAACCGAAGTAGTTTGCATTTGCCCGAGAAAAGTATTTGATACTCGGGTAACCTGGCCGCTACCATGGCAAGTCGAGCAAGTGGTAAAAGAACCATCTTTTGCTCCCGTTCCTTGACAAGTTTGACAAGGAATGTATTTCTTAACTTTTATTTTCTTTTCGGCGCCATGGGCAATTTCATTCAGGTTCAAGGTAACTTTTACTCTTAGATTTTGGCCCCGGTTCACCCGCTGGCCTCCTCCTCGGCCACCAAATCCGCCAAAATGACCGCCAAAATGACCGCCGAAAATATCGCCAAACATCGAGAAGATGTCGTCCATATTCATGCTTTGGCCGCTAAATCCTGAAGGCCCGCTCATGCCGGCATGTCCGAATTGATCGTAACGTTGTTTTTTCTCGTTATTGCTCAATACTTCATAAGCTTCGGCCGCTTCTTTGAATTTTTCTTCAGCCGACTTATCCCCTGGATTTTTATCGGGGTGATATTGAAGTGCTTTTTTTCGATAGGCTTTTTTAATTTCCTCGGCAGTAGCATTTTTCTGGACTTCCAGAACCTCGTAATAGTCTCTTTTGTTCATTTTAACGGATTAACTATTTCATTCACCTACAACAACTTTGGCAAAGCGGATGACCTTGTCGTTCAAACAATAACCTTTCTGTATCACATCGACTACCTTTCCTTTCATCTCTTCGCTAGGTGCCGGTATTTTCGTGATGGCATCGTGAAGGTCGGTATCAAAATCTTTTTCTTTTGCATCGATTTCACTTACCCCATTTTGCTTCAAAAAATCGTTAAATCTTTTGTAAATCAGTTCAATTCCATCCTTAACCGATTGAATATCTGAAGCTTTATCCATCACCTTCAAAGCCCGGTCAAAATCGTCGATTATGGTAAGAATCGAGACCATTAGTGAAGCAGATGCGCTTTTGGTCAACTCCATTTTTTCTTTAAGGGTTCGTTTGCGGTAATTGTCGAATTCGGCATGAAGTCTGAGATTTTGATCATTTTTTTGCATTACTTGTTCTTCTAGCCGGGCAATTTTTTCATTGAGCTCCTCTATCAGGTGGTTATCTTTTTCAGTTTTTCCTTTTTTCTGGTTTTTCTTCGATGCTTCTTTCTCCTCCTTGTGAACTTCAGGATTTTCATTCCTTTCATCCTGATTGGCCCCAACACTATTTTCAAAAGTATTGGCATTTTCATTGAAAATTTCCTGATTTAGTTTTTCCTCCATAGCCTTTCTTTTTTACTGTTTTTAATTTTTCAGTGCCAGCGTTTGCAAATAGTTTGCCAAGCCTACCTAACAGCCAATATGACACTATCAGGATTTTTTCCCTGACAAAAAAATACGACAGAACGCCAACTCCCTTTTCTGAAAAAGAAGTGAAAATGGAACGATTACTTTTTAAGTTCCTCCAACACTTTAGCAATCATCGGTCCCCTAAGGTTTCGCTGAATAATAACCCCATTTCCATCGATCAGGAAATTGGAAGGGATGCTGCGTACTCCGTAAACTTGAGCATATTTGGCATTCCAGTATTTCAAATCGCTCACATGCCAGGGCCAGTTCAACTGATCGGCGGCAATGGTAGCAATCCAACGGTCTTTATCACGATCGAGGGAAACACTGAAAATGGCGAAGCCTTTTCCTTTTGTAAACTCGGTATTTTTATATTTTTCATAAGCGGCCGATAAGGTTGGGTTTTCGGCCCGACAAGGCCCACACCAAGAGGCCCAGAAATCGATTAGAACCAGTTTACCTTTCAAGTCGGAGAGTTTAATTACCTCGCCATTTACGCCGCTTTCAACAATTTCGGGAGCCTGGCATCCTATCTGAATCCCAATGGGGGCATTTTGCCCCGATAAAAATGGAGTAAAGAATAAGAACACGCCTAACAACGCAATATTTTTGATCATCCTCTTCATATCATTTTTTTTGAATTATTTAATATAATTTTAATCTTTGGTGTAACCTTTTATTTTTTTGCTATTTCACCCGATCTCCATCGGATCAGCAGGGAATCTTTCAGGATTAAAAAGAAAACAATAAAACCAAATACCTGCATCCCGATGAAGAGGGATGTTGATTTAAATTTCGACTGGCTTACGTTGTAAAGCAATAAGGGGAAAAATATTTGAAGCAGATAAAGTAGTATGAAATTGAACAACAATAATTTAATCACACTAAAAGCTTTTAGTCTTTTATCGGCGAACAGCGAAATTTGCCAGGCAAGCAAAAGTACCACAGGCAACAAATATTCAATGTTCAATTTGGTGGCCCTGTCGTTGTAAGTACAAAATATCAGGCTCTTATCTTCTACTTCAAGGTTGCGGAGTTCTGCCTTTTCGATTTTGGTAAATTGCGTGGCAATCTTATTTATACCGGCAGCTACTATTTTGCCATAGATTTTGTCGCCCCCATTTTCCCATGCGAGATAGAATATGAAGCTCAAGGCAACAAAAATTAGGTTACGGTACAACCGGTTCATGGCATTACTTTTTTTCAGGTTTTGACTTAATCTTGTTTTGGACCTGCCGGTCGAACATTTCCCACAAGCCCCAAATAACAATTACCAGCAGGATGTTCCAGATATAATCGTGCATTAAATTGAATGCAGAGGGATACTTATTTCCGACAATCCCAAGGACTATAATCCGTGATGAATTGATTAAAGCTAGGGCAATGAAAATAATCAGCCCATTCAGCAATTTTTTCTTCACGGCCCACTTCGAAAACAGAACTAAAGCAATAATGGCTATGTAGGCATGATAAGCCGAGCATTCCAGTTCAATCATCATGGGATAATTGCTAATAACTACCGATTTGTAGTTTACTTCGAGGGTGGTCATCATACTTGAACCGCTCCCGGCAAGTTCAGCAGTGATTCCGATCAGCTTTGACAACCAAACCGAAAGATAGGTAGTAAAATCGACGAAGGCCATCGAAAACCAGCGATGATTGGTATAATCCCAAGCCACAATAGCAACAAGGGCCATCCAAAGCAGAAAGGATTTTATCAAGGGCAACAAAGCATTATAAAGATCTTTCAATTGTGGTTTAATGACTTTATTCCCACTAACTGGTTTTTTCTTTTTTGTACTACCCATGTTTGATAATAAGAATATGTGATCAAGTTTAACCGACCCGGGTTATTTTTGCCCCTAAATGGTTGAGCCTTTCAGCAATTTGCTCGTAGCCTCGATCGATTTGTTCAATGTTATTGATTTTACTTGTGCCATCGGCCGAAAGAGCGGCAATCAGTAAAGCCACACCGGCGCGGATATCGGGCGAGACCATGGAGGTAGCTCTAAGTGAATGTTTTTTATCAAGTCCTATCACGGTAGCCCGATGAGGATCACAAAGAATAATTTGAGCGCCCATATCGATTAACCGGTCGACAAAAAACAGCCTGCTTTCAAACATTTTTTGGTGGATCAGCACGCTTCCTTTGGCTTGAGTGGCTACGACCAGGAAAACACTGAGCAGGTCGGGGGTAAGGCCTGGCCAGGGTGCATCGGCAATGGTCATGATGGAGCCATCGATGAAACTGTCAATTTCATAATGATCCTGTTCCGGGATATAGATATCGTCGCCTCTTTTTTCCATTCTGATTCCCAAGCGCTTAAACGCATCGGGAATTAGCCCAAGCTTATCGTAAGCCACATTTTTGATTGTCATTTCGGAAGCAGTCATAGCGGCCAGTCCGATAAAGCTACCCACTTCAATCATATCGGGC
>CAZSIK010000036.1:0-10652 GCA_964606515.1 uncultured Prolixibacteraceae bacterium | reverse complement strand
CGGGCAAAAGGGTATGAGTACACCCTTTCAACGATGTTACCCCTTCAATTGAGAGCAGATTGGAACCGATGCCGCTAATTTTCACTCCCATCTTCACCAGCATTTCACACAATTGCTGAAGATAAGGTTCACAAGCGGCATTGTAGATCGTAGTGATCCCTTCGGCCAACGAAGCCGCCATGATAATATTGGCGGTACCGGTTACCGAGGCTTCATCGAGCAACATGTAGGTCCCTTTTAGCTTGTCGCAGGAAACTTCGTAACAATAATCTTTAGATTTGTATTCAAATTTGGCCCCCAGGTTCATAAAGCCGATGAAGTGGGTATCGAGCCTTCTTCTCCCGATTTTGTCGCCACCAGGCTGAGGGATATATCCTTTCCCAAACCGACCCAGCAGGGGCCCCAAGAGCAATACCGATCCACGAAGGCTGGCCGCGAGTTGGGCATAACGTTCGGTTTGCATGAAATCAGGCTTGATTTCCTTGGCGCAAAAGCAATATTCCCCACGATTTAATTTTTCAACCGACACCCCCATTTCCCTAAGGATGTCGATCAACCTAAGTACATCGCTGATTTCAGGAATGTTATTGATGGTAACAGGTTCTTCAGTAAGCAAGGTGGCACAAATAACTTGAAGCGCTTCGTTTTTAGCTCCTTGGGGATGTATTTCGCCCTGCATCCTCTGGCCTCCCTCGATAACGAATGTTGCCATACAAAAAGAGTTTTTTAAGATGGTTTAGTTACGCCGGTAGTCGTTTTTATAATTACCACTTCTTTTTTGGGTTTGTTGTTTTTGAGGTGGCAAACTTTTCTTTTTTGGCTTTGGTACCAAATTTTTAGAATCGCTAAGCTGAATATTTTCAGGAACTTCAATTCTCCCTTTTGCTAACTTCACAAAGTCTTCCATCACCTTTTCATCGTCGACACTTTCTTTGTTCCAGGTAAGATAGCATTTTTTCATGTGGTCGGCGATCATCCTGATGAGCATTTCTTTTTCAGGCCCTTCGGAATATTCAGCGGTTTTCTTAATCATTTCCTCCACAATCCTGCCATAGTGCCTGAACTTGATATCTCCGCTATTATGGGGCACGGGAGCAGGTTTACTTTCCAGCACTACCGGCTTGATTGGCTCGTAAGGATAATCAATGTCGAGTTTAAAATGAGACATGATGGCCAGGTGATCCCATAATTTATGTTTGAAATCGGGTATATCGCGAAGATAGGGAAAGAGGTTCCCCATTACATCAATTATGGCATGGGCAGCGCGGTTTCTTTCCTCCCTGTCTTCAATTCTATTGACATGATTAACCATATTTTGGATATTCCGCCCGTATTCGGCCAGGATGAGTTTTTCGCGTTGAGAGTTGTAATCCATTTTATTGTTAAAGCTTTAATAATCCATTCAATTCGTGCTGCAAAGGTAACAAACTATTTTGAAGAACAGCATTTCGTTCGTAATTGATTATTCCACGTTTTGAAGATCAGCGCAACAACCACAGTTGATCATTCAACGATTTTCAACCCGGCAAACTTGAGCAGCAATTGTTTTCTTCCGGCGTTCTGGAATAAGACAATGGCTTTTTTGCTTTGGTCTTCGCCTTCGACCTCGAGTACTTTTCCACGACCATATCGTTGATGTTCGACCCATTGCCCCACTTCAACCATAGCCGGGTCATCGGCTTGAAATGAACCCGAATTTATGGCCTGTTTCAGGTTGACCAGGCGTTTCGACAACATGGGTGGCGCAATTTCGGGCATTTTTCTCACCGGAGGGGTTTGTACTGTCTTTACAGGCTCCTGTTTGCTTGCCCCCAAGCGGGTGCCAAAAAATTCCTTGTCGATAAAAGAAAGTCGGTTTGTATTGGAAGGCATGATCAGGTATTGGGAGTCGATTTCGGAGATGAAGCGGCTGGGCTCCGAAAAGTTGAGTTTTCCGTAACGGTATCGTTGCCGGGCAAACGAGAGCCAGGCTTTTTTCATGGCCCGAGTAAGGGCAACATAAAAGAGACGTCGCTCTTCTTCAAGATCATCGGGACTGAGAAACCCACTAAAATCGGAGGGGAACAGCTTTTCCTCGAGGCCTACGATAAACACGTTCCTAAACTCAAGTCCTTTGGCCGAATGTACCGTCATCAGGGTAACCCGTTCTTTATCTTCGGATTTATCGTTATCTTGGTCGGTAATTAAGGCAACTTCCTGCAAGTAATCTTCGAGCTGGTTGGGACGGCCTTCTTCCAAAGCATTAATTGAAAAATCCTGAATCGCGTTCAACAATTCCTGAACATTCTCAAATTTACTAAGGTTCTCGGGGGTTTTATCGCGGTAAAGCTCGTCGAGGATCCCGGTTTTCCGAGATACCTGAAGTGCCACTTCGTAAGCAGAAGTCTGTTTCAATTGGGTTTTAAATTCTTCAATGAATCCGATGAATCCGGCTACTTTGCTTAAAGTTCCCTTATTGAGGCCAACCGGGTAACGGTCGGGGTTACAAATCACTTCCCAGATACTGGTACCGGCCATAGCCGCTTCGCTTTCGAGTTTCGACAAAGTAGTATCGCCAATGCCCCTGGCCGGGTAATTGATGACCCTTTTCAGCGCCTCGTTATCGTTTTGATTTACAATAAGTCTTAGGTACGCCAACATGTCTTTGATTTCTTTTCTTTCGTAAAACGAAATTCCCCCATAAATTCGGTATGGGACATTAATTTTCCTAAGTTGTTCTTCAAAAATCCTCGATTGGGCATTGGTCCGGTACAAGATGGCAAAATCGGAAAACTTCAGCCTATGGGTTAACCTGAATTCATTAAGTTCGGAAACGACCAGTTGACCTTCCTCGTGATCAGTGAGGGCCTCGATTACCTTAAGGGGTTCTCCGGCTTCATTTTCGGAGAAAACTGTTTTTTTTAGTTGCCGTTTATTCTTGGTTATGATGCTGTTGGCAGCATTTACAATGGTTTGTGTCGAACGGTAATTTTGTTCCAGTTTAAATGTTTTATATTCAGGATAATCGTTCCTGAAGTTGAGGATATTCTCGATCCTGGCCCCACGGAAGGAGTAAATGCTTTGGGCATCGTCGCCCACCACACAGATATTCCGGTGCAATTCGGCCAATTTCTTCACAATGAGGTATTGGGCGAAATTGGTATCTTGGTATTCATCGACAAGGATATGAGAGAACCGCTGCTGGTATTTATTCAAAATATCGGGATGTTGGTGCAACAAAAGGTTGGTGTTCATCAACAGGTCGTCGAAATCCATGGCATCCGAGAGCTTGCACCTTCGGCTGTATTCCTTGTATATTTCGGCAATTTTTGGCATCCTTATGCTGAAATCGTGCTCTACTGCACCCGGGCTTGTGGCATAAGCCGAGGCGGTAATCAAGTTGTTTTTTGCCGCAGAAATACGGCCCAGGATGGTATTCACCTTATAAACCTTATCGCTGAGCTGCATTTCTTTCAGTATGCTTCGCAAGAGGCTTTTCGAGTCGGAAGGATCGTAGATGGTAAAATTAGAGGTATACCCGATATGAGTGGCTTCCATACGAAGCAATCGGGCAAAGATGGAGTGGAAGGTACCCATCCATAAATGACGGGCAATTTCGTTTCCCACGATCATTGAAATCCGGTCTTTCATTTCGCGGGCAGCCTTATTGGTGAAGGTAAGGGCCAGAATGGTGGCAGGATGAGACCCGGTTCGCAACAAATGAGCAATCCGAAAGGTCAACACCCGGGTTTTGCCCGACCCTGCACCGGCAATAACCAGATTAGGGCCTTCGGTAGAGATCACTGCCTCGTGTTGAGAACTGTTTAATCCGTTAAGGTAAGAATAGGTCATGAATATTCATTTTAAGCAACCAAAAATAATACATGCAGAAGAGATGACTTCGTTTCTGCGTAAAAATTTTAAATTTGTACACCCTAAACAAGTTATTTTCACGTTTTCAGAAAATAGGTTCATAATAGAAATTTGATCATGGCAAAAATTGCAAAAGAAATATTCACCATTCTGATTATCATCTTTTTGGTTGCTTTATCAACCGAAACCCAAGCTCAAATCGAGGCCGTGGGGCATAAGAGTTCAAGCGAAACCCAAGGGGGTTTCAAACGAGACAGTATTTTCATTTTTTGTGCATCAGGTCCGGCCGACAACCAATTGGGCACCCTGATTGCGCGTTCGCCTTTCACGGGCATTTCTGAATTCAACTGGGAAAAATACGATACCCTCAACCACAGTTTTACTGATATTCCCGACGGGGTGAAAACCGATTCGGTTACCTCGAGGCAGACCCGCCTAAGCGATGGCTTATACCGTGTATCCATTTCATCCGGGGGACAGGTAGCCGAACCCTTCCAGGCCTGGGTGCTGCATAACTGGATCACAGCCAAAGCAGAAATCCCCGATTCATCGTCGAACTGTCTACAATTTAAAATAGAAGCTTCGTACGAATACGCTCCTTTATATTATTTCGACACAGACACAAGGGAACGAAAAAGTGCGCGGAATCCCAACATTAATTTCAGGATCAGGTGGTATAAGGATAGTGAAATCATTTCATCGATATTGTCGCCTATCGTACTGGATCCGCCCCCCAGCGACAGTCCGGTGAAATACTCGCTAACCATTACCGACATGCAATTTGGTTGTACCGGGACCACGACTGTCGATTACCATTCAAAAACCACCCAGGCATTATTCGAATTCGACCCTGCCAACGGGGAAGCCGTGTTAAAAGTGACTTTCACCAACAACTCAATCAATTACGATTCGGCCTATTGGTATTTCAGCAAAGACTTGATCAAATTAAAATATGAAATTGAAGCCAATCCCGACACAAAAATTGACAGTATTGATTTCATCCTTACCGACCGTTCACCGGTTTACGAATATCAATGGAGCGGAGAATACAGGGTAAACCTGGTTACGGCCAAGGTAAACCCTACCACCGGGAATTGCTACGACACGCTGTATATGAAGCCGGGAGATTTTATTGAAGTTGACACTTCCGACATTCAAATCCCCAACGTGTTCACTCCAAATGGTGATGGTGATAACGACAACCTGATTGTGTTTACCCACTCGCTCAAGAGCATGCGTTTGCACATTTACAACCGTTGGGGCGGCCTGGTGCACAGCTGGAGTTATTCAAACATCAGTGCGAGCGATTATACCCATGAACAATCGGTTTGGGATGGCAGGGTAAACGGTGGCGGCCCGGCTCCTACCGGGGTTTATTTTGTGGTGGTACAATCGGTGGGGCGTGAAGGGAAAAGAAAGAAAAAGGAGGGTTTTGTCCATTTGTTCAGATAAAACAAAGAGCCCCGGCTTGTTAGCCAGGGCCCTCATTGGTTCTCTTTCGATTAGTATAAGAAAAAATGTTGGTTACTCTTCCTTGTTTTCAGCTTCGTAAGCCTTAAGCAGTTCGTCCTGAACTTCAGCAGGAACTTTTTCATAGTTGTCGTATTCCATAAAGAACCAGCCTCTACCACCGGTAAGAGAGCTCAACGAAGTATTGTACTTGTACATTTCCTTCAAGGGTACTTTGGCTGAAATCTTTTCGTAGCCTTTTTCGCTTCCCATTCCCATAATGATGGCACGACGCCCCTGGAGGTCACTCATCACGTCGCCCATACGTTCGCTGGGGGTAAATACCTCGAGGTTGTAAATTGGCTCAAGAATTTTAGGATTGGCTTTTTTGAAGGCCATGCTGAACGCGTTACGACCAGCCAATTTGAAAGAAATTTCGTTTGAATCGACCGGGTGCATTTTACCGTCGTAGATACAAACCCTGATGTCTCGTGCATAAGACCCTGTAAGGGGACCTTCTTCCATTTTTTCCATGATTCCTTTAAGGATGGCTGGATGGAAGCGGGCATCGATTGAACCGCCCACGATACAGTTACAGAATACAAGCTTGCCTCCCCATGAAAGCGGAATTTCTTCTTTTCCACGCATGGTAACCACCAACTCTTTCCCATCAACCTTGAACACTTTCGGATCGGGCATGCCTTCTTCGAATGGCTCAATCACCATGTGTACTTCTCCAAATTGGCCAGCGCCACCCGATTGTTTCTTGTGACGATAATCGGCCTGAGCAGCCTTGGTTATGGTTTCGCGATATTGAATACGAGGTTTCAAGAAATTGACTTCAATTTTGTATTCGTTATCGAAATACCATTTCACCATGTTGAGATGATATTCGCTTTGACCTTCAAGGATTAACTGTTTTAATTCTTTTGAATGATATACTACCAGCGAAGGATCTTCGTCGCGAAGGCGATACAGGATTTCCCCGACTTTCTCGTCGTCTGATTCGTTCACCGCTTTCACGGCAGTATTGATTAATGGTGTTGGGAAAACAATGGGTTCAAACTGATAATCCGACTCTTTTAACGCCAAGGTTTGGTTCACCTTCGTATCTTTCAGTTTCACGGTAGCGCCCAGATCGCCGGCGAGCAGTTCGGTGACTTTGTTCCGGTTTTTGCCCGCAACGGCAAAAAGCTGTGAAAGACGTTCCTTCGATTGTTTATTAATGTTGTTCAGGTCCATTCCTTCTTTTATGGTACCCGACATTACCTTGAAATAGGTAACTTCTCCAATATGTTGTTCCACACTTTGTTTGAACACGAACATCGAGGGTTGCCCGGCGGCATCCATTTTCACCACCTTACCGCCAACTTCTTTGCGTTGGGGCATCTTCTCGGGCGAAGACACATTATTGATTACAAATTCAAGGAGGCGCCGCACCCCCATATCTTTTTTAGCACAGGTACATAAAACCGGGAAAAGGGAACGGTCGTTCAAACCGAGCCTCAAGCCCTGCCTTAATTCATCTTCTGAAAGGGAACCTTTTTCGAAATAGAGTTCCATCAAAGATTCATCATTTTCAGCCGCTTTTTCAACCAATTCGTTATGCAACTCATCGGCTTTATCCTTTTCCGATGCAGGGATATCTATAATTTGAGGTTTCCCACCTTCGGGGCCCCATTGGTACATTTTCATTTTCAGCACGTCGACAACCTGATTGAAAGCAACACCAGGATTAACCGGGTATTGAACCAATACTACGTGCCCGCCATATAGAGATTTCAGCATTTCGACTGTTTGTTCGAAATTGGCATTTTCATGATCGAGCCCATTGGCCACGAACATCATTGGGGTTTTCGTTTTTGTAGCAATCCTGAGTGCGCTTTCCGCGCCTGCACCGACACCCTCGGCAGTGTTAAGCACTACCAGTGCAGCTTCAACCACGTTAAGCGATGAGGTAACCGCGCCCGCGAAGGCTTTCATTCCCGGGGTATCAAGAATGTTGATTTTTTTATCGTTGAATTCGGTGTAGAGTAAGGTAGAAAAGATGGAGTTGCCGTAGTCCTGTTCGATGAGTGTATAGTCTGAAGAGGTATTTTTACTGATAATGTCGCCTCTGCGGTTGATGATACCACCCTCGAAGAGCATTGCTTCCGCGAGGGTGGTTTTCCCGGCCCCCGCATTCCCGATCAGCGCTATGTTACGGATTTCGTCCGTTTTGTAAGTTTTCATAATTCACTATTGTTTTTATTGGTTTATGTACTATTCTTCATAGAAGACACCAAAAATAGTAATATTTTGGTAACAATCAAGTGAACGGAAAAATAATGGATTTTTAATAATTAACTATAAATGTGCCGTATATTCGGTAGGGGGCATGCCCATCATTTTTCTGAAAACACGGCTGAAATACTTGGGATCATTAAATCCTACCCGGTAGGCAATGTCGGAGACACTCAACAGGCCTTCCCTCAACAATTCAAGCGATTTGTTGATTCGGTATTTGCTGATAAAATCGCTGATGGCCATTCCGGAAATTGCCTTTAGTTTCTTATACAACAAACTTTTACTGATGCACAATTCCCCGGCAAACTGCTCGATGGTGAAATCGTAATCCATGTAGTGCTTTTCCAAAATATCGAAAACCTTGTGCAGGAATTCACGGTCGAGAGGGGAAGCTGTAACGGTTTCAGCTTCAGGTTTCAGATTTCCGCTGAATAGTTTTACCATCATTTTACGGTTTTCAATCAGGTTCCTGATCCTGACTTTCAGCACCTGCATGTTAAAGGGTTTGGGGATATAGTCGTCGGCACCGGTTTCAAGTCCTTCGATCCAATTTTCGGTCAATGCTTTGGCCGTTAAAATAATGATGGGGATATGGCAGGTTTGAATGTCGCTTTTTAACAAGCGGCAAAGCTCAATACCATCCATGCCGGGCATCATCACATCGGAGATGGTCAGGTCGGGGGTGTATTTCGAAGCCAGACGCAAACCCTCTTTGCCATCGCTGGCCATGATAAGGCGATACTCCTGTTCCAGGTTTTGGTGCAGCAGCACCCTGAGGTCGCGGTTGTCTTCCACGATCAACACCAAAGGCTTTTTTTTCTCGTAGGGGTCGTTTCTGGGCTCAGGAACTTCTTCGCAATTCGAGAGAAGCTCTTCTTTTAACTGGCTTACCTGGTTCGAAATATCGGAAATAAAGATTTGTTCCGACTGGTCGATTTCGTCTTCGGTAAAACTATCCCGGTCGCAGGGAAAGTCGAGATAAATTGTAGTACCTTGCTGTTGAAGGCTTTCGGCTTTAATGTTCCCATGAAGGATTGTAGTGAGATCGCGGGTAAGTGCCAAACCAATACCCGAACCTTTGATCCCGTTACCGGCACCTCCTCCCGATTGAAAGAAACGGTCGAAGATATGCTCAAGGTCAGCAGCTTCAATCCCGATGCCGTTGTCGGCTATTTCGGCATGAAAATAAGCATGGTTCGCCAGCAAGTAATAGCTTAACTTTAATTGGATAGTTCCCCCCTTGGGCGTAAATTTAAACGCATTCGAGAGGAGGTTATACAGGATGATCTCCAACTTTTCCTTATCGAACCATGTTTCAAACACAGGAGTTTCGACCTGAAGCTCATAAATAATTAGGCGATGCTCAGCCAAGTCGTTAAATGAGCTGAAAATATCGTCGATAAAATGGTTCAAATCGCCGCTCCTCACTTTAGGATATACTTTCCCGATTTCGATCTTCCTGAAATACATCAGTTGGTTAATCAGCCCAAGCAAACGGTTTGCATTACGATGTATTGTATTCAGGGTACCAAGCACCCTATGGTTCTCCTTCAGTTGTTCGATAAGATTCTCGATCGGATCGATAATGAGCATCAGCGGGGTTCTGAATTCATGCGAAATATTGGTAAAGAATTTTATCCGGTATTGATTTACCTCTTCAACTTGTTCGTTCAAGCTGATTAATTGGTCGCGTTGTTCCGAAATCTCTCTGTTTTGTTGTTCCAATTGCGATTTTTGGCCTTCAATCTGCAACTGCCTGTTTTCGAGCATCTGGTTTTTATTGATCAGGTCGTCGGATTGTTGTTGAATTTTCCAGGTCCTTTCCCTCACCTGTTCTTCAAGTTGTTTTTTCTGTGCAATCAGGCTGAAAGTTTTAAACCTTACATAGGCCAACACTAAAAGCATGATGGCCACCATAACAATAATCCGGAACCAGGTGGTTGACCAGAACGGAGGTTTGATGTTGATTTTTATTTGAGCAACCTCGTCGGACCAGATTCCATCGCTGTTGGTCGACCTGACTTTAAACAGGTACTCGCCCCCTTTCAGGCTGGTATACGAAGCGAACCGTCGTGAATGGTCCACCTCTACCCAATCGGCATCGATTCCTTCCAATTGATAGGCATAGGTGATTTTTTCGGGAAGGAAATAGTCGAGGGCCGAGAATTCAATTGAAAATACATTATCGCGATAGGAAAGATTAATTTCATCGGCCCGTGAAACAGGCTCTTTCAACACCACCACACGATGTCGCTTTTCGAGGGGTTTAACCGTTGAATTATACACTTTCAGGGCAGTGAATTTCACTTTCCCGCTATAAGGATAATCGCTGATTTCGAGCGGATGAAAATAATTGAGCCCGTTAATCCCCCCAAAATACAGGTTGCCGAATACATCTTTGCACGAGGCCGACCAATAAAATTGGTTATTTAACAGGCCATCGCGTTCATAGTAGTTTTTGAACTGGCACGAAACCGGGTTGAACTTCGATAAGCCTTTATCGGTGCTGATCCAAAGTATGCCTTCATCGGTAATTTCGATACAATATACAACATCGTTGCAAAGGCCTTCCAACTGACTAAAGTTTGTAAACAAGTATCCGCCACCTGCTCTACGTTCAGCCCTGATTATGCCATTGCCATAGGTTCCCATCCAGATTATGCCGTTTCGATCTTCGCGCAAGGTAGTGATGTAATTGCCTTGTATGGAACCCGTATCGTTTTCATCGTGAACAAAAACCTTATATTCATTTTCTGAAAGATTTACCTTTCCTGGTTGAAGCGATTTCGAAGGAATGACAAAAAGCCCTTTACGTGTACCAAACCAATAATCGCGGTTGCTGTCGTGAAGCATGCATCCTATTTCTCTAAGGGGCAAAACCGACTGATCGGTGTTTACCTGGTTAACTTCGCCCGATTCAAATTGATAGAGGAACAGGCCACCTTCAGTACCCATCAAAAGAAAGCCCCGTTGATCGATGGCCAGCGAGGAAATAAAATCGTTGGTCATTCCATTATGGTTTTGCGAAGAGATGGCTTCAAATCGGCCAGGATTATTCACCATCA
>CAZSIK010000035.1:14993-22953 GCA_964606515.1 uncultured Prolixibacteraceae bacterium | reverse complement strand
ATCCACCACTACAAAATCGACATCGGCAATGGTGCTCAGGTCGACAATGGCTTCGTCAGTCCAGCAACGGTAGGCCACATCGTGGTAAAGGGGTTTCGAAAGCGAGGTGCCGGCCATTTTGTTGTAGCCATAAATGCAGCCGGGAGCAATGCCTATTTGCAACTTAAGGGCTGAGGTCATGCCTGTATCGTGAATTTTCAACACCGGTACCGCAATGTACACATCGGCTTCAAGAATCGATTTATGAACTTTGTATTTACTTCCCTGGTAAGCATTTACGCTCTTTTCGCCCAAGTCGACCTCAACCATGTCGCTAACGGGTTGGTTCAGGTTCAGCAGTTTGAAATTGATCCCAGCGAGGTAGGGGTCAGTAAGCAGGTCGCGATAGCCTGAGTTGGCCCACACACTTGTTGTGGAGCTTGCATCATCGTTGTTGCGCGCCGAACCTTCGGCCACCCACAATTCCACTTCACCGCCTGTATGTTCGTGTATGATTTTCAGCAAGGATTTGACCACCCTTACATCGGTGTTTTCGCCATTTCCTGATTGGCTTTTTGCCCCCACCAGGTTTACCTTCAGCATCACCTTGTCTTTCTTTTTTACCACCCCGTTCAGTCCACCCTGGAGTTCGATGGCTTTGCGCACCATGGCTTCAACCTGTTCGTAGCTGGGGTTTGCCGTGCGGGCCACAGGCGAGGCAAGCCCGCTGTAATCGGATGGGACTATGGCCACAGTTGCTTTAGGGTATTCGAAACTTTTAAATCCCGATTCAGGCCTGAAGGCCCCATCAAGCGCCTGAGAACCGGTTGTGGCCAGGTCGAACGACACTATGGCCAAACCCAATACAACCAAGACCAGCCAACGGCCCCGGCGATTCTTTTTTATACCTGGTTTCATGTATTTCAACTAAATTTTCCTTTTGCTCTTTTCCGCTCCTAAAGTAGGTAAAAATTGGGTAGATAAAAAACATGTCCCAAATGTAAAAGACACAGGTTACCTTATGAGGAGCAATTAATACCAGCGAAGTTTTATCGGGAAGAGGATTTTAAATTAAAGTAAGCATACTCAGCCGTTCGTAATAATGTGCAAGGTACAGTGCCTGGGTTTCTTCATCAAGGAACGATCGTGCAAGCAATCCATCAACGCCCGACTGTTTTTCGAGAAAAGGCTGTAATAGTTTGTCAATCCGGGCATCTTTAAGACCGATCCTTTTGCCGAACACTATAAAATCGTCTTTACAGGGATGGTGGGAAGAACTTAATATTCTGGAATCTGACCAATACCCATCTTTAAACAATTCATCACTCAATGCAAAAAATCCTTCTTCCTCAACATGAATCCGGGTATTCATCAGGTCGTATGCCGGGCTTAAAACATAATCCCCGTTTTTTGTTTCAAGCAATGAAAAATTTTTCAAATGAGCATCGCCATTTGAAAAGAGAAAGTTGAATACGATGAGCCGATACAACTTTTCCAACTCAATTTTCCATGCCCCAACATGTATTTTTATTAATTCGGCTATTCCCTCGTACGAATAATTGTATTTAAAATTGGGCCCAGCAATCTGCTCTGTTTTACCGGCCAGTGAAGCAAAATCTTCCTTTCCCAGCTTCATGAGGCCATCAGTTACATCGAAGCGTTTGGTAAGATAAGCAGCCTCGTTATTGCTAAAGAATACCAAACCATTTTCAGCAGTCGGAATTCTATATATCTGATTAGCTATTTGCATGGTTAGATGTTCATTTGCCGGGACCATTAAAGGCTTTTTCACCCCATTCGGTTTTGGTTTTAAAATGTAGCTGCCTTGCTCTTTCTCCCTTGTCAACCGAAGATTGTTTTTATCGAGGATCAACGAGTATTTTTCTTGCACCCCCGAAATCGAAATCCTTTTTCTGTTTTGCAGAAACTTCACCTGGTCTTCCTCATCAGTTTCGGGAACATGATACGGAAGGAAATGACTCACTTTGCGGCCATTAAACATTCTTCTAAGGAAAAGCGAACTATACGTTGAATATCCTTCCAATAATAGTCCCGGGCAATTCTTTACTTCCATCTTATGTTTTTCTATTCAATGGGTTTAACCGTGATTGCACCAACAGTATCGAATTGGGCAGTAGCCAGCAGCAATCCAAAATGATCAAGGTCATCAATATGGAGGAGCCTTGATTGCACCAAGCGGTTTGAACCTTCCGAGAGCATGTTATAAAAAAAAGGAAAAAGGAAATCTGAATAGTATTCCGGCTGATCCTTGGATAAAGTTAAGCTTATTCCAGGTTGATTCTTATCGTAATAATAAACAGGATCGTAGGCAAAAATATACTGTCTGGCATCGGTTTCGGTTAATAAACCAGCCAAAAATCCATTTCTGAAAACTTCAGCTTTTCTCATTTATTGGCCTTTTTTAATTCGAGTTTAATTTCCAGACCCAATACATCGGCAATCTTTTGAAGCTTATTTAACGTAAGGTTTCCCCTTCCACTCTCAAAGCGTTTAATCGTTGCACTTCCTATTTCGGCAAGTTCTGCAAGGTACTCCTGATTCACTCCAAGAACGGCTTTCCGTTCTTTAATTATTTGGATGATTTCTTCGTTAGTCATAGTAAATAAATAGAATCACTTATGATACTACAAAGCAAATATATAAAATGTGAAATTAAAAAACAACAGTTTAGTATCATATCTGATTCTAATGCCTATAAAATCCATCTGGGATACTTGCCCCTTTTTTGTTTTTGATCTTGCTATTTCGGTTTGACAATTACAATCACCCTCTTGTACCTCGTGAGTTGGGGTTCGCCCTTATCGGTTACCTTCAGAATAAAATGGGCTGTTTCCTCTTTATCTACTACAGGGGCGGTAAAATCGGCTTTATACATATTCTCTGCCCCGTTAACCTTGATGGTTTTTTTATAGCTTCCGGCCTCAGGGTAATGAAACCAAAGAAAACTAACATGATCACCGTCGGGATCAGAAGTATTAAACGCGTTCAGGGTAAAATGTTGCCCCGACTTCACGGTGATTTCCTCAGGATGCGATAAAACCGGTACCGGCGGGTGATTGGCTTCATCGTACGTCATAACGCACCAATCCATCCGGGCGGCAAAATCGTTTTGAAAATCAGGCCTCCAGCGCCATACAGTAACCTTGCTCCCTTTGAAAACACTGGTATCCAACTTCACTGTTCTTCCATATTCACCCGGGATAAAGTGGGTATAAGCATCGCTGGCATGGGCCCAGATGGGCCGGGTTTCGGCTTCAATGGGAACACCCGAACCGGCGCTCCCCGTTTTTCCTGCGACAAAATCGGGTTGATACAACTCATAACGGCCGCCCCAACCCCCAAACTCAGGATGCTCAGGTACATTCAGCCCATTGGGTATTAGCGACAAAAAAGCGGGGGTATCGCCTTCCATCCCCCAGGCCACATCGGGATAAATTGCGCCCATCGGGCCATGGTTCTGTTGAATGTTCTTAGCGATCCAACGATTACTAATAACCTCATTATTAATATTATTAACCACAGTATTGATGCCCGTCCAGGTAGCGTCTCCGCCGTATCCATAAAAATCGCCCGGGCTCACGATGTAAAACAAGTCGGGAAATTTATTTCGAATCCAAATGCCACTGTCGTCCTGATCGGAAATGGTGTACACCCTGAGTTTGGCAATTAACCTTTGGGCTTCTTTCTTACTTTTAGTTTTTTCTATCTTGTACAAGGCCTGAGCCAGTGTATTAACTCCACCCCAAGTTGAGATCCATAAAGGGCGTTCATCCTCTTTTCCCAACAATTTTATAATCCAATCCGATCCTTCAGAATCCCTACCCTCGCCTACCCCTTTCATTCCATACAAGGGTAAGCCTTGTTTTACCAATGGGTACAAGGCTTTTGCTTCAGGAAAGCCCGGGTCGTGTTTTATCAAATTGGGATGCACCTTTTCGTATGCCCGAATAACATCAACGATGGATTGCGGGTGCACTGCATCGCGCATCCAGCACGAGGTGGTTGCTACAATCCCTTCAATATCCAGTTCGTTTGAGTACAGCAGCAAGCGAACCAACGATTGTTTATCGTCGGGTTCATTTTCAACATCGGTGAGGACAAGCACCCTGTTTTTTTGAATATGCTGACTACCAAACAAGTCGGATGTAAACACAATCAGGATCAAAAGAACAAAATATCTCATATATTAAAATTTAAAAGACAACCATTTAATGGTTAATTAAATACTTTATATTTTATCCAGAATCATCTAAAAGAATCCCTTAACTCTCAGGTTTTGGATTTCAAAAGCGAAAAAAATCCAATTCCACATGAATTGATTCGTATTCGCCATAGATGGAGCAATATCTACTCTCCCACCAACTTCCATGCAAAGCCTACCCCGTCTTTCCGGTCGGGGCGGATGCCACGTGCCTGTGCCGAGGTGTGGCTACGTGCAAAGGGGTCGGCAAAAAGGTAGCAATGGGTCTTGAGCGACATCAACATCAGGTCGCCACGCAACATATCCTGCCATTGAAATACCGAAGCAACCGGATCGATTTCCTTCTGGATGCGGACTTCCGACATGAAACCCTTTCCCATAACCGTAACATAGCCGCCGCTTGCTTTTGATTTCAGCGCCACACGCCCTTGCCCCATGTCGAGCACTTCGAAATGAGATACCTCACCTTGGGCCAGACGGTCGTTCGGGTTCACCGGTCTTAAAAAGCCACGCCAGTTGACCAATATTGTATTGTCGGCCAGACTGGTAAGTTGGATGGTCTTCCCATAGGGAATAGGACGGATTAGTCCGCCCGGCTGGGGCTCATACACTTCAATCCAGTTGAAATCGGCAAAACCGCCATCTTGTTCACCGGTATTGTAGTTGAACAAAGTATAGCGAACCCCCTGGAAAGTACGCAATTGGTACACCATGGTAAATTCCTCTCCAAGGTTGTTAAACTCGGTCCCGTTGGTGCTGTAGGCGAATGAGGCCTTATCGGTGTCAAAATCGCAGCTGACCCTGAGCCACAGCGTGTTGGACTGGTTTTCCTTACCCGGTTGAGTTCCTGCCTGCGACAGATCAGATACTTTCGAAATCTTACCTGTAGTTTGATCAAACTGTTGAATTTCAAGACCATTCTGGGTTTTCACGGCACCAATCCAGGCATGGGGAAGGTTCAACAGGGCCAATCCGGCTACATCCCCCTCCTTTAATCCTTTCAGGTCGGCCTCGATGGTCGCCACCGACCGGGGGCCAATAGCGCGCTGGGTCAGCGAGTTTTTTGCATTCCAGAAGCTTTTTGCCGGCATCGAATTCAGCCTGAGGTAGCCTTTGCGTTTGCCAAGCGACCAATGGGTAGCCACCGGAGCATGGTTCCATTGCCAAACCGGTTTCAGTTGGGTTCCCGAAAAGTCGTCGGTACGTTCATACGGGGCATGGGGTTCCACACTGTTTTCGTGCCCGGTTTTGGGTTTAATCCAGGTTTTGGGACTCCGTGTCAGGTTGCCCGGCAATCCGAAGTAAGGCCAACCATTTTCCCAGGTAATCGGCGAAAGGTTCAGCGTTCGACCTACCGAGTTGAAATCCATCATCGAAAAGCCCCACCATTCGCCGGTTTGGGTTTGTACAATGCCCCCCTGATGCATGGGAATGGATCCCACGAAGTTCACATCGTGGGTAAGAATGTCGAAAGGAGGTTCGTGCGTGGTACGGCCCATCCGGTAAGTGGTGGCCACACCCAGCGCTTCTTCGGCACTGGTGAGCATCAGTTCGTATGGGCCTCCGGGTTGGTCGGCCCGGGCAGTAACCTGATAGCACAGTGGATCGTAATTGGTGATGGTGATGTAATATTTTCCATCGATTTTGTAAAAATGGCATCCTTCGCCAGCACCCTGGTCGCGCGGGATAATGACTCGTTCGGTTTCGGGGATGATCCCCGAAACATCGGGTTTAAGTTCAACCATCCTGATTTCGTTGTAGCCCCAGATAGCGTATATCTTTCCGTCGTCGTCGAACAGCACCGATAAATCGTGAAGGGTGGCGTTAAGCGGATAATGCTCCCAGGGACCTGCAGGATGGGTGGCTTTATACACCTGGGTACCGTGACGGTTCACGTTGGTGAAAATATAGAAGGTGCCATTGTGGTAACGAAAGCTGGGTGCCCAAATTCCCTGGCCATATACATCGCGGCCATTTTCGAGGCGGAACTCGGGGCCAAAATCGAGCCGATCGCATGCATAGCATAGGAACTTCCAGTTTACCAAGTCTTTCGAGTGAAGTACAGGTAAGCCTGGCATGGTGTGCATGGTGGTGCCGGTTAGGTAGAAATCGTCGCCCACCCTGATCAGATCAGGATCTGAGAATTCGTCGTAAAAAAGTGGGTTGGTATAAGTGCCATTCCCGTTGTCGGCAGTCCATGTTTTGTACCGCAAGTTGGTTTCGAATGGAGAAACCAGCAAGGTGCTTTTTTTCTTTTGTGCAAAACCCGATAAAGAAACGAGTAATGATAAGACAAACAGGAAAGATAATTGAGTTTTCATCATGGTATAATCAGTGTTATTTTTACGCTTAAAAATAAACAATACTTTTTCAATTTCAAATCAGAATTGAAAATACATTGACAAATGTAATTATCGACTGAAAAACAAGCGGTTGCTTATCCGAAACATCCTAAAGCTTCGCCCACCACGTAGGTGCTGCCCCCAATGAATACCAAATCGTCGGGTTGGGCATGGGTCAGGGCCGCTTCAACAGCACTCTTCACATTGGGGTAGCTACCGCCCTGCAAGCCGTTGGCCTGGGCCAGGAGTCTGAGCTCATTGGCACCAAGGGCCCTCTCAATGGACGCTTGCGTGAAAAAATAGGTGGCCTCACCAGGAAGCAGAGCCAACATCTTGTCGATGGCTTTGTCGTTCACCATCCCAAGTACCATCAAAAGATTCTTTCGGGGCATGTTGGCCAACTGTTGCGCCACAAAAGCAATTCCGGCTTCGTTGTGCCCGGTGTCGCAGATCACCAGGGGATGGGTGCCCAAGGTTTGCCAACGCCCCTGTAAGCCGGTTAGCGAACATACTTCAGCCAGCCCCTTGGCTACGGCTTCAGCGCTTATTGCATAACCTTGTTTGCGCAAGAGTTCCACCGCAGCATAAACTGTCGACAGGTTTTTCGACTGATAATCGCCATTCAATCCACAACTTAATTCAAGCGCTTCTGAATTTGGCCCCTTCAATCGGAATACATTATCTCCCAGTTTTTCAGTCTGGACCCTTTCTTCGGCAAAAAAAACCAGGGTCCCAACTTGTTCTGCCTTTTCCAGAAATACCCCACGGGTTTCGGGATGGCTTTCGCCAATCAGCACGGGAATGCCCGGCTTGATGATCCCGGCTTTTTCACCCGCAATAGCGCTGAGTGTGTTTCCCAGCAGGTTGGTATGATCGTAGCTGATGTTGGTGATCAACGAAAGATCGGGGGTAATGATGTTGGTTGAATCGAGTCTGCCGCCAAGGCCTACCTCAACCACCGCCACATCGACCTGTTCGGCTGCAAAATTGTCGAAGGCCATTGCCACGGTAAGTTCAAAAAACGAGGGTTCCAGTCGGGCATTTTCATTGAAGTGTTTAAACTGCTCAACAAAACTCACTACAGCTTCCTCTGAAATCATCGCCCCATTGATACGGATGCGTTCACGAAAATCAACTAAATGGGGCGAGGTATAAAGCCCGGTTTTGTACCCGGCACACTGCAAAATAGCCGCTAACGAATGCGAAACCGACCCCTTCCCGTTAGTGCCGGCAACATGTACCGTACGGAATTTTCTGTGAGGATGATCCCAAGAACGATCCAATGCCAAGGTATTCTCCAAGGTATTTTTGTAAGCAGCAGCCCCAACCCTATGGAACATGGGCAATTGAGCATATAAATAGTCAAGCGTTTCCTGATAATCCATGTTATTAACAATCGGTTGTTAATCATTTCACC
>CAZSIK010000035.1:14586-14983 GCA_964606515.1 uncultured Prolixibacteraceae bacterium | reverse complement strand
TTAAAATTTCCTAATTTTAATGACGTACTTTACTGCAACAGGTTCAGCAAAGAACCCCAATTTTCGACAATATGGCAAAAAAAAAGCAGGTAAAAATTTTTGTGATCGACACCAACGTCATTCTCCATGATCATCAATGCATTTACAATTTCGAAGACAACGATGTGGTGATCCCCATCGTGGTATTGGAAGAGCTCGACAAGTTCAAAAGAGGGAACGAGCAAATCAATTACCAGGCCCGCGAATTTGTGAGAATACTTGACCAACTAGTTAAGGATGAGCTGTTCAACGGAGGTTTGTCGTTAGGCCCGCTTAAGGGAAAACTGAAAATTGAAACCGGCAAACCTTTTTCATCGAAAATACACAATTCAGTAAACTGGTTAGGTATTACCTTCCT
>CAZSIK010000035.1:0-14576 GCA_964606515.1 uncultured Prolixibacteraceae bacterium | reverse complement strand
ACATCCCCGACCACCGGATCCTGGCCATTACCGAATATTTGCACGAGAAACACCCCGACCAGAAAGTAGTGCTGATTTCGAAAGACATCAATTTAAGGATGAAAGCCAAGTCGTTGGCCATTGATTCAGAAGATTATAAAAACGACAAGGTAACCAACCCTGAAATCCTGAATAAGGGGATTAACCTGGTCGAAAACTACGACGACCAACTAGTGGGCAAGTTGTATGAAGAACGGTTCCTTCAGTTGTCCGATTGGTGGATTGGCTCCATCCCCAAATCGAATGATTACTTTATATTCAGGGGAGCTAGCACTTCGGCATTGGCCAGATACGACGGACTGGCAAAGCATTTCGAACGGGTCGATAAGAAAACAGCCTACGGCATAAAACCCCGCAATGCTGAGCAAACTTTTCTTTTAAATGCCTTATTAAATCCCGAGATCAAGCTGGTAGCGGTTACCGGGAAAGCAGGTACAGGTAAAACACTTTTAGCCCTGGCCGCAGCGCTGGCACAACATGATGTATACGAACAGATCATGCTGGCGCGCCCCATCGTGGCCCTTAGCAACCGCGATATTGGCTTCCTTCCTGGCGATGCTGACGAGAAAATACGCCCTTACATGCAGCCCCTGTTCGACAACCTGGCGGTAATTAAACACTGCTTTAACCCACGTAGCGTGGAGGCCACACGGATCGACGAAATGGAAAAAGAAAACAGGCTGGTGATTGCAGCCCTGGCGTACATCAGGGGAAGAAGCCTGTCGAACTCGTATTTCATTATCGATGAGGCTCAAAACCTTACCCCACACGAGATCAAAACCATCATCACCCGTGCAGGCGAGGGCACCAAGATGGTGTTTACCGGTGACCTTCAGCAAATCGATTCACCTTACCTCGATTACCAGTCGAACGGTTTGGCTTATCTTTCCGACCGGATGCGAGGCCAGGATATTTTTGCCCATGTTAATCTAGTGAAAGGCGAACGAAGTTACCTTGCCGAGTTGGCCAGCGACCTGCTTTAATCAACAGCATTATTTACCTACCAAGCAATAAACAATTTTATTAATTTTGGGGAAAATTATAAGCTATGTTTACAAGTGAAGAACGCGAACGGTACGAACCTCAGTTCGAATTACCAGGTTTTGGCATCGAGGGTCAAATGAAACTAAAACAATCGAAGGTGTTGGTGATTGGCGCTGGCGGGTTAGGGTGCCCAGCATTGCAATATCTTTCGGCAGTTGGAATCGGAATGTTGGGTCTGGCCGACGGCGCCAGTGTTGCCATGAACAACCTGCAGCGACAAGTTCTTTACGGAACCGACGACATCGGAAAGAATAAAGCCGAAGTGGCTACCCTGAAATTGAAACTGATCAACAACAATATTCTTTACAACTGTTATCCTTATCCCATTCAAGGCGAAATGGCCCACTCCATTCTGCGGATCTACGATGTAATACTCGATTGCACCAATGTATGTGACGTATCGAAAAGCCTGAATGAGATTTGCCGCGAATACAAAAAACCCCTGATTCAGGCCACCGTCGATAATTTCACAGGTGAAATTGAAGTACTTAGCACTTACGAAAACAACAAGGGTAGGAATTTCAACAAGGCGCAAAAGAATAGTTCATTTGGATTTTATTCAGGTATTTTGGGGAGTATCATGGCTGGTGAAGCAGTAAAACTCATCGCAGGTTTTGGGGCTAGCCTGGCCGACAAAAAGATGAAAATCGATTTTCTAAACATCGAAATCCGTTACGAATAATAAAAGTAATGCAATAAACGAAAGTCCTGTCCGTTTTTTAAGCTCAAAAGGATTGGGATTCTTCTATTGCAGGTTATCGTTGGTCAAAATTATTTAATTCTCCCAGTCCTTTTTTCTTTTTTCGTGAAGATACGACCTAAGGACTTACCCAAATCATCGAAAACTTCTTTAGGAATATTGAATGGATCGGGAATAGAAGGATTATTGATCCTTTGATCGCTTATCCCTTCCACACCACGTTGCTCAGGATAGATTAGGATAAAGCTATTGTGATTAAAATAACGGTTCAGGTATCCAGGAATTCTCGACATTGCCGGGGTGTAAGAAATATGGTCTTTTCGGCTCATCACCACAAGCAGGTTGTCGTTTTCCCTGATGTCTTTCCCAATGATTAAAAAATCATCCCATTCGTCAAAACTCACGAACGAAACTTCAGTATACTGTTTGCCCAGCATCCGGTTAATTTCATAAAAGGTGTTACGGGTAGTATAAAAAACCATTTTTGTACCGGTATTGGCCACTATATGCTGCAAACGGTTCAACCACAATTGAAAACCGATTACCCTTTCGGCCTGATCGGGAACCACTACAAGGTGCCTGGTTATGGTATTAATAGGTTGATAAGGCTTGTAAATAAGCGTGGTAGTGTTGCATTTCGAAAGAATTCCATCAGACAAATGCCCGAAGAAGGTATCTGAAATGCCTTTTTTTCCATGCAAACCCATTATGATGTCGGTGATTTTATGTTCTTTCACCACATTGGCTACCCCACTCGACACGTTATAATCGTACCTCAACAAGTCCCTGACCGGATTATCGGTCAAGGCTGCAGCATTGGCAGCAAGGGCGAGCCGTTTTCTGGCTTCTTTCTCAAGTTCTTCGTCGCTTCCTGCCGAAGCAATCACATTCAAAACGTAAAGGGGATCTTTATTCTTTCCCGGTTTGGCCGTAACAGCCAGATGGATCAATTCCCCAATTGTTTCAGGATTATTGATCGGGATCAGAATCCGCTCATCCGATTTAGGCTTATAGATGTGGTCCAGGTCACTTTCAACCTTCGAGATGTTCTCAGCCCCCTTTTGTGTTACAAGAGACGCAATCGTACAGGTAATCAATATCATTACTATGGTGCCGTTCAGAATATTTTCGTCGAGCAAGCGTATGGGTTCATTATTTGCAGTATAGCCTGTAATGATGTTGTATCCCACCAGGACAGCAGCCAGGGTAGCCGCAGCCTGAGCGTTACTGAGCCCGAAAATCAACCGAAGTTCATTTACATTATACCGGAACGTTTTTTGGGTAAGCCAAGCCGCGATGAATTTTGCAGCAGTAGCCACAACAGTCATGGTGATGGCGACCTTTATCGTTTCCCAGTCTTTGAAGAAAGCATGGTAATCGATCAACATTCCCACACCAATCAGGAAGAAAGGAATAAACAGGGCATTGCCCACGAAATGGATCCGGTTCATCAGGGGTGAAGTGTGGGGGATGAGCCTGTTGATGGCTAGCCCGGCCATAAACGCCCCGACAATTCCTTCAATGCCTGCGGTTTCGGCAAGAAAAGCACCCAAAAACACCAAAGCCAACACGAAAATATATTGAAGCACATTATCGTCGTACCGTTTAAAAAACCATCGGGTAAGCATGGGGAAGAGGAACATAATCACGAGTACAAAAGTAGTGAGCGACAAGGCCAGCCTGATCCAGAACTGTTCATCAATATTTCCTGCCGATAATCCTGCAATGACCGCAAGGACCAACAGGGCCAAGGTATCAGTGATGAGCGTTCCTCCGATCGTAATATTCACCGCCCTGTTTTTCGATATACCCAATTTGCTGATGATCGGATAAGCGATTAAGGTATGCGAGGCAAACATACTGGCCAACAGAATCGAGGTCATTTGAGAATAACCCAAAAAATGAATACTGATAAAAGTTCCTAGCCCCATAGGGATAAGGAAGGTGTACATCCCGAAAACCAGGCTTTTACCACTGTTCTTCTTAAACTCGTTCATGTCGATCTCGAGGCCGGCCAGAAACATGATGTACAACAAGCCTACCGTACCGAACAACACAATGCTGCTATCGCGCAGAATAAGGTTGAATCCGTTGGGCCCGATAAGGGCGCCAGCAATGATTAAGCCGATCAGGTGGGGTATTTTGAATTTATTAAGCAGGAAAGGAGCAAAAAGGATTACGAACAGGATCAGTGAAAAAATCAAGATCGGGTTTTGAAAGGGCAATTCTATCTTGTTAATTATCAAAGCATACATACATCTTAAAGTTGAGGGTTATTTTCTTTTTCCTTCTTGTCGAATAACTTTCCGATCGACCGGCCAAGGTTGTCGAACCCTTCCTTGTTTTGAAAGAGGGGTTCAAGCATCGAAGCGCTGGTGAGTAAGGGATTTTCGTGTACCGAAACTCCCATTTGTACCGGATAGATCAAAAGAAAACTGTTTTGCGAGAAATAACGGTTTAACAGAAAAGGAATACGGTTCATGGTCGTATGATACGAAAGGTGGTCTCTGCGGCTCATCACCACCACCAGATTATCGTCTTTTCTCAGTTCACGGGTAAGGATTAAAAAATCGTTCCAATCGCTAAACACGGCACTTTCGATTTCCAGTTTTGCTTTCAAATTGACCTGTGTAACAAAATCCAAGGCAGTTTTAGTCCCGTAAAACAGCAATTTGGATCCGGTATTACGTGAGATATTGCTTATTCTATTGAACCACCATGAAAAACCAATTTCTCTTTCGGCATTTTCGGGAAGGACCACTACATGTCGCTTAACAGTCGAAATAGGCTGAATTGGTCGGTAAATCATAGCCGTAGTATTGCACCGCGTTAATATTCCCTCTGAAAAATGCGCCAGAAACGAGCTGGTAAGACCTTTTCGTTTATGCAGGCCCATGATGAGGTCGGTAATTTTTTGTTCTTTAACCACGTTTGAAATCCCGTTGATCGCATTGAAGTCGTAACGAAGCAACCCGGCCACCGGGTTATCGCTGGCCGAACCAGTAAGCGAAGCAAGGTGCAGGTTGGCTCGTGCTTCCTTTTCGGCCTTGCTGTCCGATTGTCCTTCGACAATAATGTTTAAGGCGTAGAGGCCCTGACCGTTTTTTTTCGATTTCAGGATAACCCCCAGGTTTATGAGTTCTTCGGTAGTTTCAGGATTGTTTACCGGCACCAGAATCCTTTCCTCAACATCATTTTCTTCAGAAAGGTTGGCAGCTGTTTCGAGCAAGGCAATTTTTTGACCGCCTTTTTGAGTAGCAAACGAGGCAATGGTACAAGTAATAAGAATCATCAGGATGGTGCCGTTCAATATACTCTCGTCGAGCAAGCGCACGGGCTGCCCAAAAGGGTCGACCCCCACGAAGATATTGTACCCCACCAACACCGCGGCAAGGGTCGAGGCCGCCTGTGCATTGGTAAGGCCAAACAACAAAGTTCGTTCGGCCTTCGAGAAGCCAAAAATTTTCTGGGTAAGCCAGGCCGCCGAATATTTGGAAAAAGTGGCTACTACGGTCATGGTTACAGCAACCACAATGGTATCAATATCTTTGAAGAAAGCCTGATAGTTGATCAACATTCCCACACCAATCAGGAAGAAAGGAATAAACAGGGCATTGCCCACGAAGTTGATCCGGTTCATCAGGGGTGAAGTTTGGGGAATCAAACTGTTCAAGGCCAAGCCCGCGAGAAAAGCCCCGACAACTTTATCGATTCCAGCAGTTTCAGCCAAAAATGCCCCCAGGTAAACCATCCCCAACACGAAGATGTACTGGGAAATATTGTCGTCGTAGCGCTTGAAAAACCACCGGGCAATCATTGGAAAGAAAAAAAGTACCACCGCGATAAAAACAAGTAGTGAGGCACTGATCCTGAACCAGAAAACCTGGTTTACCTCTCCCTTGGTCATCCCAACAATAACTGCCAACACCAATAAAGCCAGTATCGTATCGGCAAGCGTACCCGATACCGCAATGTTCACCACCCTATTTTTCTGAATGCCCAACTTACTCACTATCGGATAGGTAATTAGGGTGTTTGAAGCATACATGCTGGCCAACAAAATCGAGGTAATCCACGAAAAACCCAACAAATAATAACTTGAAAAAGTACCCAAAATCATTGGAATCAGGAAGGTTAACAGGGAAAATACCGCACCGCTTCTTAAATTGTTTTTTAAATCCCTGATATTGGTATCGAGACCAGAAAGGAACATGATGTACAACAAACCAACCGTACCAAACAGGATGATGCTGCTGTCGCGTAACATCAGGTTAAAACCATAGGGGCCGATCAGAGCTCCGGCAACAATTAATCCAATCAAATGCGGGATTCTTATTTTGTTCAACAAAATTGGCGCAAAAAGAATAATGAATAAGATCAGCGAGAACAGCAATATCGGATTCTGAAAGGGCAAACTTATTTTCAATACGTTTAACAGTACCATAAGCGTGCGGTTTAATTTGGTCCGACCATGGAAAAATAACTTTGGCAGTTCCTGCTATTCACAGAACAACTAAATGAAAAGGAAATCTCAGCCCCATCTTCCCTGGAAAAACCTTTCAAAAGTATAAAAAATGAGGAGATTCTCTAGATGGGCAGGATATTTTTGAAAGATCCTGTTCAAATTGATCATGACAAAATTCCCAACATTTCATTAGTTTTACAAAAAAAAAGAGGATGCTTCGCGAACTGATCATGAAAAACCGCACTTACCGCCGTTTCGACGAATCGGCTGCAATTACCGAACAACAGTTGCTCTCCTGGGTCGACCTGGCCCGCTATGCTGCCTCGGGAAGGAATGCTCAGCCTTTGAAATACATACTGTCGTGCACACCCGAAAAAAACCAACGGGTTTTCGAAACCCTGGCCTGGGCAGCCTACCTCACCGACTGGAAAGGACCAGTAGAGGGGGAAAGACCCACAGCCTACCTGATACAAATGCTCGACAAACGAATTGCCGACCATTGTTTTTGCGACGATGGTATCGCGGCCCAAAACATCCTTTTAGGTGCCGTGGAAGAAGGATACGGTGGCTGCATTTTTCGTTCCATCAACCGAAAATTGCTTACGGAGTCGCTTCATATTGCAGAACATTTCGAGATCATCAACGTAATTGCCCTGGGCAAACCGGTTGAAATGGTTGTAATCGAAACCATGACTAACAATCAATTCAAGTATTGGCGCGACGAAAACGGGGTTCATCATGTACCCAAGCGCCCGATCGAAGAAATTGTTGTAAGATAAATTAAAGTAGAAATCACAACACTTTGATAAAGTGATTTTTGTATTCTGTTTTTCAAAAGTAATCAACTGCCTGTTCAAAAGATTTGTTTTTTATTTCAAAATTGCTTTCTACATTTGTCGCCGCATCAGGTGTGTATAATCCATTACGGAAAATACCTGAAAAGGGAATCCGGTGCTTCTGTAAAACAGAAAATTCCGGAGCTGTACCCGCAGCTGTAAGTCCTTATTTTAAAGGTTTTCGACCATACTCAAGCCACTGTCCCGGCATACATCGGGGTGGGAAGGCGTCGGAAACCGGGACAAGCCAGAAGACCTGCCGATGCTGTTTTTAACTTGAACTTCGGGAGAAAAGTTTCAGGAACGATACCATAAGATATCATTCTACATTTTCCGAAGCCTTTAATTCAGTAAAAATGAAGGCAAATTATTTTTTAACAGGCAGGAACCATCTGCAGGCTGCTAAGGCTTGCCGGGGTACAAAAGAAGGATCAAAACATGGGAAACAAGCGCCGATTCGTTTTACCACCTTGATTTGGGTCTTCCTTATCCTAACAAACACCTTGTTCTCAAAAGAACCAATCAGGGTGGTTTCTTTAGCCCAATCGCTCACCCAGAACCTGAACTATCTCGAAGCAGGCCATTTCGAACTGGTAGGATGTACCAGCTACTGCCAACCCCGTGAAAAATCCAACATTGTGGCTTCGGCAGTAAACGTGTTCATCGAAAAGGTAGTGGCCCTAAAACCCGACCTGGTGATCGCCACCGACATTTCGAAACCCCAGACCCTCGACAAGCTTAGGGCATTGGGTTTAAGGGTCGAGAATTTCTCCACGGCAAAGTCGTTCGACGAAATTTGCCAGCAATTCATCCACTTAGGCGAATTGGTGGGTCAAAAAGAAAAGGCCAACTCCATTGTCTCTGCAGCGAAAATTAAAGTACAACAGCTTGAATCATCAATACCTCCAGGCTCTTCGCCCGAGGTATTTCTCCAAATCGGTGCCAACCCGCTCTTCACCGTGTACCCGGGGCTGTTCATGAACGATTATTTCAGGTACTCGCGATCAAAAAACATCGCAGCCGAATTTACTTCCGGCTCCATCTCACGCGAGGCTGTTATCCTGAGAAACCCCGAAGTGATTTTAGTGGTCACCATGGGAATGCTGGGCGAGGAAGAAAAGAAAACATGGGAAACAATGAATACATTGAAGGCCAGCAAGAACAAAAACATATTTCTTCTCAACTCCGACGAAGCTTGCACCCCTACCCCGGTAACCTTTGTCAGCACCCTCGAAACCATAATCCGATTAATCTATAAACAATGAATCTCAGGAAATCTGTCATGCTTGGATTGCTGCTCATTGCAGGGGCAACCAGCATAAAATCTGTGGCTAAAGCCGAAGTGGTTGACACCTTACGGATGTACGACCTGCAAGAAGTAGAAATCAAGGCAAGCCGCATGAATTCGGCCTTGAAAAACCTACCTCAAAAAGTTGAAATCGTTACCCAGGAACAACTTCAAAGCCTTCCGTCCGAAAACCTGGCCGAAGTGCTTAAACGCGTGGTTAACCTCGATATCGTGCAATACCCCGGTGTGGCTGCTACCACGGGGATGCGCGGTTTTTCACCCAGTGCCCATTCGCGCAGTTACACCCTCATTTTGATCGACGGCGTACCTTCGGGTACCAATAACCTGGCTTCCATACTCACTTCCAACATCGAAAGGGTCGAAATCATCAAAGGCCCTTATGCCACCCTATACGGATCCGATGCCATGGGCGGGGTCATCAACATCATCACCCGCCAACTGGGCAAACCATTGCAAGGCAATGTCATGCTTGAAGTGGGTAACCCAGGTTATTACAAAGCCAATGCCTTTGCCGGCGGAACCATCCTACCTGGACTAAAAGCCGGCATGGGTTTCTCGCTTCAGAAGCAAGGCGACAATTACCTGATTGGCAAAAACAACCTGTTAAAAATGAGCCATCTCGAAGAGTTGATCCTGGATAAAAAATCGTACGGCGATACCATGAGGCATTCAACCTACGACCTGAACCACATAAACGGGCAAATCGACTGGCAAATCAACACACTATGGCGTGCCAAGGCCGGGGCTGTTTACACCTGGGCCAAAGAAGTACAACTGCATGGCAACTATTGGGGAAGCTATGGACAAAGCAAAAAAGAAGTGGACCGAAAGAATTTTCATGGATCAATAGAACGAAAAACCCGTTCAGCCTTCACTTCCCTAAATCCTTACTTCTCGCGCGAGAAAGACCCGAATTACTCCGATAATACTTCCGAAGGGTTCATCAGCTTCGAAAGCGATATCAAAGAATATGGGTTTCAACTGCAGCATCAGCAAAACTTACGTGAATTTAAACTGTTGGGGGGGATCGACTACCGCGTAAACGATTACCACTCGGAACGCTTCGAAGCCAAAGGTACCCCCACTGCCCCGTATAAACCCGACAACCGATTCGACAATGCAGCTTCATTTATTCAGGGAAGTTATGGTTCAAAACACTTCGATGCCAACATTGGGCTTCGTTACGACTATTTCAGTTATCATGTTGCAGCGAATGAAGCTTTGCATGCCCCCGAGGCCAACAACAGCTACAATACCGTAAATCCAAGCCTGGGTGCCCAATATCGTTTTTCGGAAAAAATCAAAGCACATACCTCGTTCGGTACTGCATTTTTAGTACCCGATGCCTATAAAACAGCCGGGAAATACGATGTGTCGGTGTATTTTGCCGAATGGGACTTCTGGTGGACCCAATCGTACGTGGGCAACCCCGCGTTGAAACCCGAAAAATCGCGCTCGGCCGATATCGGCATTAAGTATTCCGACATCAAAAGAGGTTTCGATTTTGATGTAAGCTATTTCAATAATTTTCATCACAACATGATTACCGAAACCACACTCGAAACAGGTGAGAAAAGCTACCTCAATGCCGACAAAGCCACTATGGATGGACTCGAATTCGACACACGTTTCAATTTTGGGGCCTTGTTCAACAGCAAATTCATCATGGAGCTTTATGCCAATTGCACCTGGCTTTTCCATTCAGGCTATACCCGCACCCTTACCGGGTCGAACGGCGTCGACAGTTTAATTACCAAAGATTTGGAGTTTGTAAGAAAAGCCAACGGAAACTTCGGATTGTACTTTCAAAACGACTTGGGAATTTCAGCCAGGCTAAACGCGCGGTATATTGGTTCTCGTTTCGAAAAGGATAGTTTCGGCCCCCTGCGCCCGGGAATAAGCTCATCGGATTACACTACCGAAGGAGGTTACACGGTTGCAGATCAAGTATTGAAACATCCCGATTATCTTATCTTTGACCTCTCGGCACGGTATACTTTCAAGAACAGGATCGAAATCGGCTGTCTGCTTTCGAATCTTTTCGATGAAAACTACTCCGAGAAAGATGGTTTTAATTTGTATGGCCGACAGCTTAAGCTGAGTGTTGGGTACCGGTTTTAATAGTGGTTAGTGGTTAGTGGTTAGTGGTTAGTGAATGAAAAAAGCATTAGTTTATAATTTTGATTGAAGCCAGTTTATTCTCTGCCGATAATAATCAGTGGCTTTAATTGCCCCTGGCTTTAGCCAGGGGTCTATTTACAACAGAATGTTAACAAGAAAACATAAAAAAAACAAAACGCTCACAATTATTACAACAATGAATAAAAACGCAACAACCTCAGAACCAGAGAATAAAAAGCATATTGATTTAAACAAGAAATGCAACCTCATTTTCATCACCGGCGGACAGCGCTCGGGCAAAAGCCGCTATGCCCAGCAGATGGCCGAAAGCCTTACCAGCCAACCGGTTTACCTGGCTACGGCCCGCATCTGGGACGACGATTTCAGGTTGCGGGTAGAACGGCATCGATCCGACCGGGGCCAACAGTGGCAAACCATCGAAGAAGAGAAGCAACTTAGCAAACTCAGGCTCGAAGGGAAAGTGGTATTGCTCGACTGTATCACCTTGTGGTTGACCAACATTTTTCACGACAACCAATACCTGATCGACATTTCGTTGGAAGAAGCCAAACAAGAATGGCAGAATTTCACCAGACAGAATTTCACCTTGATCGTGGTAAGCAACGAACTGGGCATGGGCATCCACCCCGAAAACGAAGTAGCAAGAAAGTTCGCCGACCTTCAGGGCTGGATGAACCAGCACATTGCGGCCATGGCCAACGAGGTGTACCTTATGGTTTCGGGAATACCAGTCAGGATTAAGTAAATAGTCAGTAGGGAAAAAGAAAAAGTCAGTGGGAAAGAGGAAAATAAGTATGCGTGAAATAATTGAGGCCGAAGGCCTTATTTTCTTATGTGCCCTATGTGCCTATTGTGGTTAAAAAAAACAGAAAATAACAAATAACAGAAAATGAAAACTTTAAAAGAAGAACTACAACGTAAAATCGACCTTAAAACCAAACCCACCGGTGCGTTGGGACAACTTGAGGACATCGCCCTGCAAATAGGGTTGATTCAGCAAACCCTTTCCCCAAGACTGGAAAAGCCAACCCTGCTGGTTTTTGCTGCCGATCATGGTTTGGTTGAAGAGGGAATCAGTTTGTATCCCAAAGAAGTAACCTGGCAAATGATGATGAACTTTGTTTCAGGTGGAGCAGCCATCAACGTGTTTTGCCGGAAAAACGGCATCAACCTAAAAGTGGTGGATGCTGGTGTTGATTTAGATTTCCCGATTACTGCACCCATAATCGCGGCAAAGATAGCACGGGGCAGCCGCAATATGCGTAAAGAACCCGCCATGAGCCTTGCCGAGTGTGAACAAGCCATGAAAAAGGGGGCCGAACTGGTCAGAGCCGAAGCCGAAGCAGGCTCTAATACAATCGGGTTTGGCGAAATGGGCATTGGCAATACTTCCGCTTCATCGCTGCTAATGCACCGGTTTACCGGTATCCCCATCGAAGAATGTACGGGTTCAGGCACCGGGATGCAGGGTGAAGGGCTTAACCACAAAACCCAAATTCTTAAAGAGGTAAGCCAAAAATACAATCCCTCCACCCCACTCGAGAACCTTTCCACTTTCGGAGGATTAGAAATCGCGATGATGGTGGGTGCGATGCTTGAGTCCTACAAATTAAAAATGATCATCCTGATCGATGGCTTTATTGCCTCGGCGGCTATCCTGACTGCCAAACAATTCGAACCGGATATCCTCGATAACTGCATTTTTTGTCACACCTCGCACGAGCAGGGCCATCGTAAACTGCTCGACTACCTTGGAGCCGAACCCGTATTGAACCTGCGCCTCCGTTTGGGCGAAGGCACAGGTGCTGCGGCAGCCTTACCGGTAATTGAACTGGCGCTTGCCTTTTTGAACGAAATGGCCAGCTTTGAAGAGGCGGGGATTTCCGACAAAGAGTAGGAAAAAAGTCAGAAGGAAAGGGTCATTGGGAAAAGGAAGACTGCATATACTGTAAAGAAGTGTAAATATTTAACTACATTTGTAAAACAAATCCAAAGAATCAAACTATGGAAGAGAAGCAATTAAAATTATTAAAAGCTTTAGCAAAAAGGATTAAATCTGAAAAGAAAGAAAGAACAATTGTTATTGCTTCACTTCAGTCTGCAAAAATCCTTACTAAAAAGGAAAACTTTACAAGTCATTTAAAGAATTTAGATAAAGTGTTTGCAGAAACTGAGTAATGTATCGAAAAAGACCAAATCTGACTATTGGATTTCACGGATGTGACGTTTCTGTAAGGAATGATTTAGTTTCTAATCCCGATAAAGTAAAAAAGAGTCAGGAAAAATTTGATTGGCTTGGCAATGGTTTCTATGTATGGGAAAACAATTTAACGAGAGCATTTAATTGGGCAAAAGACAAACAAGAAAGAGGCAATATTGAAACACCATCTGTTGTTGGAGTTGTTTATCAACTTGATTATTGTTTAGACTTTACTGATTCTGAGTTTATTGAGTTACTTCCCATTTATTACGAACTAATGATATCTGATTTGTTGGTTGCAAATAAAAAAATTCCAATAAACAAAGACCTTCCTAAAGATAACCATCATGATTTAATTGTTAGAGAATTAGATTGCGCTGTAATTGAGTATTTGCATCAAAAGATTGGAGAACAGATAATGACTGATATCAAAGAAAAAGGTTTTAGCGAATATAAACATTTTGATTCTGTTAGAGGAATCTTTACAGAGGGAGGACCAATATTTAAGGGGGCTGGAATTCAATCAAAAAATCACATACAAGTTTGTATTCGAAATTTAAATTGTATAAAAGGGTTCTTTATACCAAGGCAAGAGACTCCATTTCCATAGAAACACCTTATTCAAATCTTCTAGATCTTTTTCTATGAAAAACCAACTACGCATTTTCCTTACTGCCGTGCAATTTTATACCCGCATCCCGGTGCCCGGATGGGTGGGCTTCTCGAAAGGAAACCTCAATCGGGCTACTGCGTATTTTCCACTAATCGGGATTATTGTGGGGGCTTTCGGTGGTGTTGTTTTTTGGGGAGCTGATAAGATTTTACCTGGCACAGTTTCGGTTTTGCTGGCCATGATCGCTACCATCCTGCTCACCGGAGCTTTTCACGAAGATGCTATCTCCGATTTCTGCGACGGATTTGGCGGTGGCTATTCCAGGGAGCAGATACTCAACATCATGAAAGACAGTCGAATTGGTACATATGGCGCCATCGGCCTGGTTATGGTCCTGCTTTCACGCTTTGTTCTGCTTTCGAACATCGATTCTGTCGACCTTTTTATCGCGATGCTCGCAGGGAATGCCCTGAGCCGGTTAACTGCAGTAGGTTTAATTTTCTCGTCCAACTATGTGGGGGCAGCCGAAAACAGCAAATCGAAACCCGTGGGCGAGAGGCACAATGCCCTGACCTTTTTGCTTGCTTTGGCGTTTGGTCTTCTTCCCCTGTTTTTTATTCCTTTGAAAGCCCTGTTAATCACCGTTCCTGCATTATTACTCACCCTGGTCTTTTTCAGGTCTTACATTCTAAAAATTTTGGGAGGTTATACCGGCGATGTGCTGGGTGCCCTTCAGCAAATTTCTGAGCTGGTTTTTTACCTTTGCTTCCTGGTGCATTATATAATGTAAAAAGTCATTGGGAAAAGGGAAAAAGTCATTGGTCAGTGTTGCGCCAGGAAAGAGACCGGAACCTGAAGACCGATAACCAGGGGCACGCAAAGAATAGCCGTATGGCTGCAACATTATGGCGGCAAACCGGCAAAACCGACAAAACAGGTAGTAAACAAAGCCGCATCACAGCGATCCCGATGAATATCGCGAATGGTGGCAAACCGGCAAAACCGGGAGTAAGCAAAGCCGCATCGCGGCGATATTATGGTAGCAAAATGGTACGACCGATAAACAGCAAAGCCGCATCGCGGCGACAGTATGGTCGAAACTAAAATGACGACGAAGAATGGAAAAAGTCATTGGTCATTAAGGAAAAAGAAAAAAGTCAATGGAAAGAGTATAATAAGTACTGATTAATATTTAATGTCGTATAACTTACCAAAGTTATTAAGAATA
>CAZSIK010000034.1:4235-23064 GCA_964606515.1 uncultured Prolixibacteraceae bacterium | reverse complement strand
CTATACACCAACCAATACGAACGGATTAAAGCTGTGCAGTCGATGTTGCACGAAGATTTGCAGATGGATTATGAAGAGCGGATTGCCCGTTTATAGTAACTCTTTCTGTTTTATTTTTTAAGCACTTTGGCCGTTCTCACCACCATTTTATCCCCTGACAAAACATGAAGCAAATAAGTTCCAACCGGTAACGCCTCCATATCAATGGTTTCAGTCTGTTGTGCAACCATCTTACGGACGACCTGTTTCCCGGTAGCATCATACAATAAAAGTTGTGCTTCAGGGTATTTTTTATGGTCGAAACAAACCGTAAGCAAACAGTAAACCGGATTTGGAAAGATACGAATATCCTTATTAAGGTCTTCAAAATCATCATCTACCGAAGTAAGCACCAACTTGTCCTGATTAAAACCCTGAGTCAGGTGAAAGTTTGAACCATGTAAAGTTTCAGAAAGCGGCTCGCCAATAGTCCAGTCGATCTTTATTTCACCGTTGTTTACTGAAGCCGCTGCCGTTGAAAGCACTTGCTGTGCTTTTCCCAAAAGAGAAAAGGAAAGCAGAAATAAAAAGCCAATTATCGTTTTCATGAGCTTAATCTTCAATCACCATATAGGTTACACGGACAGGCAAAAACCAGTATTCGGCTTTATCAGGAGCATAAACTAACAAGCCACGAAAACCGTTGTAGCCCCAAGAATTTTCAACCATTTCATACCAAATTCCATCCTTCAGGCTTCGATAGCGGTCGGGAGTGCCGTGCCCGTTTCCATCGGCAATCCAACCCATTTCCACATTAAGAATCACCACATCTGAAATATCTACTCCTGGAAAAGTAATTTTCAACGGTGTTTCATCTGTCCGTGGAAATTCAGCACGATAGATACCTTTTATTTGTAATCCATCTGTAGCAACTTGTAACAGACCCAGATTGGCTTTTCCCGGAATTGAAACTTCACCATCGTTGGCAATGGTAAGGCGGGCAATGCTGTTGGTTGCAAGCTTCAAACTCCCGTTTTCACGATTCATCAGCCAGGCATCGTTTGGAGATACTCCACCAATTCCCAAACTTAAACCATCGTTATTAAGGACTCCGGTTGAATTATTGTAAAACCGCAGTTCAGTATTTCCCACCCCTCCATGCAGGGTTAAGGTTGAACTGAGGTTCGAAGAACCAATCCCTACGTTTCCACCAGTATACGATAAACCAAATGCCGATTTAGTCCAGTTGCTGGCAAGATCGGTATCGGGACCCCATCGTAAGCCGTCCCATTTCAGCACTTGTCCGTTTGTGGCCGACATGGAAGCAAGTTTAGGGGCAGTAACGGCCCCATCAGCCAGGTGTTCAGTTTTCACCCCTTTGGGAGTAATTTTTAACGGATCGTTAGCCGATCCCTTTCCAGAAAGACTGGCATCGGTCGAAACCGTTTCAACAGTGATGGCATGAAGTGCATAAGGAACACTGAGCAACTGACTGGTGCCAATAAGTTGCCACTTGGTACCATTATCAGGGTCTAGTTCCACTGTAACAAAGTGAGTACCTTCTGACCACCTGACTGAAGCAAGGTCTCCAACTTCGGGTTTTCCTTTCCCGATTTCAAGGCTTATCAAACCATACTCGTTGGTTTTTTCATCGTTCCAGATTTCCGAATAAGAAATTTTACCTGTTTCTGAACCTGTGTGAATAGAAAAGCGAAAGCTGACTTGTTTGTTCCCAATTACTTCTCCCTTCTCGTTCCGGGCAATTGCCTGGTATTTAAACGCTTTTGGCGCCTGGGCACTAACAGTAAGAGTGAGGGAAAACAAGATGCCCAATATTATGGCTTTTTTCATTTTCAAGGTTAATTTTTAATTAATTACAAGAACGTTTTATTTTACAATCATTTGTAAAATGATAAAAAATAAATAAACCAATAAAACACATTCCTTGTCAAACAGCAAATAATGATTAACGTTCGTGGTAATGGGTGTGCAATAAGTGGTGCGACAATTCACCCAAAGGCTTTTTCAGGAACTCTTCGTAAATCTGCAGCACCTCTGGATTCATATGCGATTTACGCAATAATTTGCCTTCATCTTCTTTATAAATGGCGGCAATCCTTTTCCTCCTGATCTCGTCGGTGGTAAATCTTGGTTGGCCACCACCCCCGATGCAGCCCCCGGGACAGGTCATTATTTCGATAAAATGGTATTCCTCGCCCCCCCGCATCGATTCGATGATGGTTCGTGCGTTGCCCAAGCCATGGGCCACGCCCACTTTCAGTTCCACCCCTTCAAGGAAACTCCAATCGGGTAAGCAGCCTTCAATTTTTAAGGTGGCTTTTTTCACCCCATCCAATCCGGTTACCGGGGAAAGATGAAGGTTCTCCAAAGGCAATTCCCGCCCGGTAATGATCTCGTATGCTGTACGGATGGCTGCTTCCATAACCCCGCCGGTATTGGCAAAGATATCGGCCGCGCCCGAGCTTGTTCCCAGGGGCGAATCCATTACATCGTCTTTCAGCACTTGAAAATTGATTCCCGATTGTTTGATCATTCTGGCCAATTCGCGGGTAGTCAGCACATAATCCACATCCTGATAGCCACTGGCGTTCATTTCCGGTCTTACTGCCTCGAATTTCTTGGCAGTACAAGGCATTACCGAAACCACCACCACGTTTTTTGGATCGATTCCTTCCTTACGGGCAAAGTAAGTTTTTGCCACTGCGCCAAACATTTGCTGTGGTGATTTACAGGTTGAAATGTTATCCAAGATTTCGGGATAGAAATATTCAGCATATTTGATCCAACCAGGCGAACAGGAGGTGAACATGGGCAGTGCCACCTGCTTTTTATCGGCAAGTGCAGTTTTGAGGCGCATCAGCAGTTCGGTTCCCTCCTCTAAAATGGTGAGGTCGGCAGTGAAATTGGTGTCAAAAACCCGGTCGAAACCCAATAAGCGTAGTGCCGAAACCATTTTCCCAGTGACCAAGGTACCAGGTTCATAGTCGAAACATTCGCCCAAAGCGGCGCGGATGGCTGGAGCAGTTTGCACTACGACCAATTTAGTTGGATCTTCGATCGCATCCCACACATAATCGATGTGCTCTTTTTCGGTAATGGCCCCAACAGGACAAACCGCGGCACATTGGCCACATTGCACGCACACAACACCATCGAGCTGCTGGTCGAAGGCAGGGCCAATGATTGAATCGAAGCCTCGACCCTGGGCTGCCAGGGCACCAATTCCCTGAATCTCGTTACAAACCGTCATGCATCGGCGGCACTTGATGCACTTGCCCGAATCGCGGACCAAGGCTGGAGTCGAATCGTCGATGCAGGTATGAAGCCGTTCGCCTTCGTAGGTGATTTCCATCACGCCAAGCTCAACTGCCAAGCGCTGCAGCTCGCAATCGTCGTTGCGTACACAGGTTTTGCATTCGCCACAATGCTCTGAAATAAGCAGCTCGACCACGAATTTACGGGCTTCGCGAACATTACGCGAGTTGGTGACCACCTTCATCCCCTCAACAACAGGTGTAGTGCAAGCGGCGACCATATTGCGCGCCCCTTCCACGTCGACCATACACACCCGGCAAGCCCCTTTTGGGTGTTGCCCTTCAAGATGACAAAGGGTCGGGATTTTGATGCCCACCAGTGCTGCGGCATCGAGTATGCTGGTTCCGGAAGGCACCTCAACGGCCAGTTTGTTGATGTATACGGTTGTTTTCATAGTTGTAATGTTTTACCCCCTGCCCCCTAAAGGGGGTTTAAGGAACTACCTTATCTGTTGGTTTATTTCTTTTATGATATTAATAACTAAACATTCATCTAATTGTATACCCAAAATCCCCTTTAGAGGAGTATAGGGTGACTATCTCAACTGCAATAGTCGCACCTCAGGCACCTCCGTGCCTGTCGGATGGCTTCGCCTTCGGGCCAAACCTGCTCCACCTCGTCGAAGTTGTGCATACGGCGTTCAGTAGCCAGCATCAACATGTGTGCCCGTGGATATTTGGCCGGATCGGCTTCAGGGTCAAAGTACGTATCGTTGGGTTTTTCCTTTCTCCAGAAGGCATGGTCTTCACCGGTAAGAAATTGGTCGATGCCCACGGCAGCTCGTTCACCACCGGCCACAGCTTCGATAACGGTTGATGGCCCGGATGCTGCATCTCCCCCGGAAAAAATCCATGGCTCCGAAGTTTGGCCAGTACGCTTGTCGCACTTGATTTGGGACGATCCAGCCAGGTCAAGATGCATCCCGTTCAAAATTTGCCCAACATCGAGGGTTTGCCCGGTAGCGATGATCACCTGATCGGCCACGAGCACGAACGATTCTTCGCTTTCGACCGGACGGCGGCGCCCACTGGCATCGAAGGTTCCCAGCTTCATCTTCACACAGAACACCCCGGTTACCCTTCCATTCCCTGTAAGTATTTCTTTCGGGTTGGTCAAGGTCAGCAATTCAATTTTCTCTTCGATGGCTGCATCGATTTCCTCGGCCCATGCAGGCATTTCGTCCTGAGTACGCCGATACACGATGGACACCTTTTCAGCGCCAAGCCTCACTGCAGTGCGGGCCGCATCGATGGCCGCATTTCCACCACCTACCACAATGATTTTTTTACCCACAGGCACCGAGCCCCGCATATTGTAGGTCTGTAAAAACTGGAGCGCATCGACCACCCCGTCGCTGTCGATGTTAGGAATTGGAGGCTTGATGCCCTGTGGATTTCCCACGCCGATAAAAACTGCCTCGTAGCCTTCTTCCTTAAGAGAAGAAAGGGTAACCTCTTTTCCCAACTCAATACCCGTTCGGATATCGACCCCCATGTTCTCGATCATGCGGATTTCACGGGCCAAAATTTCGCGAGGCAAGCGGTAGGCAGGGATGGTTTGCACCAACATGCCCCCAGGGCGCTGTTGTGCTTCAAAAACAACAGGTTTGTAGCCCAATCGGGCAAGAAAATAGGCACAGGTTAAACCAGCAGGCCCAGCACCAACGATAGCTATTTTTCTCTTGGCATTGATTTCATTTTCTTTAATTTCAGGCAATTGTATGGTAATTTCCTGATCGACCATGTACCGTTTAACCCCCCTGATCGATACCGGAGCGTCGAGGGTCGAGCGGCGGCATTTGTCTTCACAGGTATGAAAGCAAACTCTGGCACATACTGCTGCAAAGGGATTTCGTTCGCGGTGCAGTCGTAATGCTTCGGCATAGCGTTTTTCTCCAGTAAGCGAAACGAAACCGGGCACGTCGACTCCTGCCGGGCAAGCGCTTTGACATGGGGCACGCACCAGCTTTGCACAGATACCCGCATCACATTTATGTTCGTTGATGTGTCTCTCGTATTCGTGCCTGAAATATCGTATGGTCGATAATACAGGGTTCGGTGCTGATTGGCCCAATCCACACAGGGATGTTTTTTTGATCCACTCTCCAAGTCGTTCCAACTTTTCGATATCTCCTGTCACCCCATGACCTGTTGTAATCCGATCCAATATTTCGTACATCCTTTTTGTGCCCACGCGACATGGGGTACATTTTCCACAGCTTTCCTCCACCACAAAATCGAGGAAAAATTTGGCGACATCGACCATACAGGTATCCTGATCCATTACCACCAAACCGCCTGAACCCATAATAGCACCCAACTCGTTTAGCGATTCGTAATCGAGAGAGACATTCAGGTGCTGTTTAGGGATGCACCCCCCCGAAGGGCCACCGATCTGGGCAGCTTTAAAGGGTTTGCCACTGCTGGTGCCTCCACCGATATCGTAAATCAGATCGCCCAGAGTGGTTCCAACGGGCACTTCGTACATCCCCGAATTCTTTATAGCTCCTGCAAGGGCAAAAATCTTGGTACCTTTGCTTTTTCCCGTGCCGAACTGGGCAAACCAATCGCCGCCTTTTTCGATGATTACACTTACATTGGCAAAAGTTTCCACATTGTTCAACACGGTTGGTTTTCCCCAAAGACCAGCGTTTGTAGGGAAAGGGGGTCTTGGCCTGGGCTCACCACGTTTTCCCTCAATTGAGGCAATTAAAGCAGTTTCTTCTCCACACACGAAGGCACCCGAGCCCATGCGGATGTCGAGATCGAAATCGAAACCTGTACCCATGATGTTTTTCCCGATGATTCCCAGTTCGTGTGCATCGTCGATGGCTTTCGACAACCGTTCGATGGCCAGGGGGTATTCGGCCCTCACGTAAACGAATCCCTTAGATGCCCCGATAGTGAATCCACCAATGACCATTCCTTCGACAATACTGTGCGGATCGCCTTCGAGGGTACTACGGTCCATGAATGCGCCAGGGTCGCCTTCATCGGCATTGCAAAGGATGTATTTCTGATCGGAATTTTCTTTTTTTGCAAAGCTCCACTTCATCCATGTTGGAAATCCTGCGCCACCTCTGCCACGCAGACCCGAACGTTTCATTTCATCGAGCACCTCGTCGGGAGACATGGAGGTAAGGACCCTTCGCCACGAAAGATAGCCGCCCGATTCGATGTAATCGTCGATGCTGGTCGGGTCGATGTTGCCACAACGGCGTAACACAATTTTCTTTTGACGGTTGAACAGTTTGATGTCGTTGATGTGTGTCACCGCTTTGCCATCCGAGTCGTTGTGATGGAGCAACCTAATCACAGGTTCTCCTTTAAGCAGTTGTTGATCGATCAGTTCATCTAGATCAGCAAGCTGAATATTCTCATAAAAAACGCCCGACTTTTTCATTAACAGAACAGGCCCTTTGGAACAGGGACCCATGCATCCGGTCGGTTTTATCACGAACTTATCAGCCAAGCCCCTTTCCCCGAGTTTTTCTAATAGAGCTGTTTTAATGTTTAATGAACCACAAGCAATACAACCACCTCCAGTACAAACCTGTATGATTTCAGTGCTTTTTTGATAAGTTTGGCTGTATTTTTCGGTTAAAGCCTGAAAATAATGATCCAATTTTTCAGGAGATTCAATTTTATTTTTCATACGTAATAATTTGTTTCTCAAAGGAAGTATGGAACTCCATGTTGCTGCAAATTATTATCATATTCCCGGGTGTTGTGAAGCAACATGTTCGTTTCATCGCGATTATTAATGACGTTAATCAGTTTAAATGAAAACGGTGCTGGCAGTTTAAACCATTTTGAGTGTTAAGACTAATTCGACCAGGCCAAAAACGACCAATGTCTATTCAAAACTGTTCAGAATTTCGGAGATTCCGTTGGGTTTCACCCTCTGAAAAGTTTGATCGTCGACCATGACAACCGGGGCAAGGCCACAAGCGCCAAAGCAACGACCTACTTCGAGAGAGAACTTGCGATCGGGGGTAGTACCTCCGATCCCGATTCCCAGCTCACGCTGCATAGCCCTTAGCACATCTTGCCCGCCCCTGACATAGCAAGCTGTTCCCAAACATACACGAATGGTGTGTTTGCCTTTGGGGATGGTAGAGAAGTAGGAATAGAATCCTACAACCCCGGCCACTTCACTGTAAGGTTTTTTCAATTCTTTGCTGATCATTCGAAGAACTCTATCGGGAAGGTAGCCAAACAAGTTCTGGGCGGTTTGCAACACCGGGATCAATGCTCCCGGAACCATGCGTTGTGATTGCACGATAACTTTCAACCTATCGAAAAGTTCTTCCTCGTTAGCAAGCCCACATTGGCATTCATTCATGTGGTTTTTTGATTCGTGGATCATACATTTTTTGGTTTAAATGCTTAATCATTCGAAATTTAAGAAGAATTATTCGAATAGCCAGTCGAGTAACATGAATAAAGTTTGGTTTTGATATGTTTTACAAACACATTTAAAAGAAAAATCCTGAATCAACTAAGACTCAGGATTTAAATAATATAACCCAATCAACCTTAAAAAACCCCGGGAATAACCGGGGAACCAAAAATCAACTAACCATGAAAGTAAGCTGCAACCACATCCCAATTGATCAGGTTCCAGAACGCTTCGATATAGTCGGGCCTTCGATTCTGATAATTGAGATAGTAAGCATGCTCCCACACATCGATCCCAAGAATCGGGACCCCTTGTATTTCAGAAACCTTCATTAAAGGATTGTCCTGATTTGGGGTTGAGCCGACCCACAATTTTCCATTCTTTTTCACCAGCCAGGCCCAACCTGAACCGAAGCGTGTGGCAGCCGCTTTATTGAATTGTTCCTTCAGTGTTTCTACCGATCCGAAAGCATCGATTATCGCCAATTTTAGTTCTCCTTCAGGATTGGAACTGCCACCCGGGTTTAAGATTTCCCAATACAAATTGTGGTTGTAAAATCCTCCACCATTGTTTCTTACTGCCGGGGCCAGGTTGTCGCCCTTTAGAATTTCGTCGATACTTTGACCTTCGAGTATAGTACCCACGATGGCCGTATTCAGGTTGTTGGTATAGGCAGCATGGTGTTTGGTATGGTGTATCTCCATTGTTCGTGCATCGATGTAGGGATCCAGTGCATCATACGCATAATTCAATTTTGGTAATTCGAAACTCATATTGTTTTTTTTTATTTGTTAATACTTCTTTTTGTATATAAAGACAATTTTGTCTTTATATTGTTTACGCACAAACAAAAAAATTGCACATGATGGTAAATAATGGGCAATACACTAGTTTCGAAATAAAGAAATTAAAATCAATCAATTAGAAACCATCGAACGCTTCTTGCGAACAGCTTATTTATCAATACTTAAAACTACTTCCCCCGAGGAATTCACGCAAGAGGGAGGTTGGTGGAATTTCCTCATCGTTAATGGTTCCAAAATACCCGAGGAACTTCAATAAGCGCAAGGCCTCCGAAAATTCGGGCTGATTTTCGGGGATTGTTTTCAGCAGAGGTTCAGCATATTTTTTCAATACAGCCAACTCGTACAACAAAGCGGTATTGAACATGGCATCGGCATTTTCCTGATGCGGGAAAATATTTTTTTCTTCTCCTTTTCGCACGCTGGGCCATCGACGAATGGTTTCGAGGGCTGGATACCCCCGGTATTTTGCATCGCGTATCATTCTGCGTATAAGACGGTTGTCGGTGGTGGATATTGGGTTATGGTCGTCGATTGAAATAGAAGTCAAGGCAGAAATGAATATTCTGAACGTAAGTGAAGAGTCGATCTGAGGCACTAAATCGGGATTGAGCGCATGAATTCCTTCGATTATAAGAACTTGGTTATTCGACAGTTGAACATATTCCTCATCAAAATAACGGCCTCCGGTCTGAAAATCAAATTTAGGCAATTCAACTTTTTCTCCATTGATAATTTGGTTGAGTTGTTGGTTGAAATAGTCAAGATCGATGGCTTTGAGAGCTTCAAAATCGTAATTTCCATGTTCATCGAGCGGGGTATGAGCCCGGTCGACAAAATAATTATCGAGTGAGATGGGATGGGACCCGATCCCACACACGGCAAGCTGTACCGCCAATCTTTTCGTAAAAGTGGTCTTTCCCGAAGAAGATGGCCCTGCTATAAAAATAATCTTTACTGCCGGTTTCTTGGTGCTGATTTGAGTTGCTATTTCAGCAATTTTCTTCTCATGCAAGGCTTCCGAGATTTTGATCAATTCCCCCCCCCTTCCCCTTCGGATCATCCGGTTAAGCATGCCCACGTCGGCTACTTTAAGGATTGAGGCCCAATCTTTATGTTCCTGGAAAATATCGAAAAGCTTATCTTGCTGGACAAAATCGCGAAGGCGTTTTTGCCCGTATTCGCTGGGGAGCCTAAGGAACATACCCCCGTTGAACTGTTCCAGGTCGAACACCTTCAAATGCCCGGTTGAAGGCAACAAATGCCCATGAAAATAGTTGACATGGTTTCCCATGTAATATACATAAGCATAAAGCCAACCGGCATTTTCGTAAAGGCAAATTTTATCGTTCAAGCCAGCCTTCATGTATTCCGACAAGACCTTATCCATTTGCATCCCCTTGCGTATAAAAGGCAGGTCGAGCTGAACCAGTTCTTGCATCCGCTGCTTTATTTTTTCGACACATCCGGCACAAAACTGGGCATCCAGGTTTTCAAGTTCACAATAAAAACCCCGAGAAATTCCATGGTCTATTTTCAACCTGGCATTTGGGAATACGTCTTTAACCGCAGCATAAAGCAGAAAAAACAAGGAACGGATATAGATTCGCTGCCCATCGGGATGCCGATAATCGATAAACCGGATGTTTTTGGGCTTAACCAAGTCGAATGAAAGTTCCCGAACTTTATTGTTCACTAAAGCTCCACAAATTGGATGTTCAGTTTGGATTGCCAGATCCGCAGCAATTTCCTCGAGTGTGGTGCCCAAAGGAAATTCTTTATATTGCTTATTATTCTCACAAAAAACTTCAATCAATCTCATATAAAAAAAATTAATAAGGATAGAGGTACCCGAATTTAATAGAACAAAACCCTGGACAGGAGCTGTTTATCCTTCCAACAAAAAAACGTAACGAACCCTTATGATGATTATTCCAGGGCCTTTTCGCAATTTTCAGCGATGGTAAAGATCGAAGAGAATCCCGAAATATCGAATATTTCTTTAATGGTAGGTTGGAGGCAACAGATTTTTAAAACGCCACCGGAGGCCATCATCTTTTTTTGTAAAATCAGGAATACTCTTAACCCAGAACTGCTTATGTAATTCATTTTTTCACAATTCAACACGATGAATTTGGTATTGACACCGGCTACTTCATTTACTTTACTTTCAAACTCGTTGTAATTGGTTGTGTCAATCCGCCCTTCGATTGAAATCACGCAAGCCTGATCTTTTTCCTCAACAGTTAAATTCATAATATTTGTAATTTTTTAATTATTTAGCTCGTACTATTTTCTTTCGATTTATTGTCAAAAATATCATTTTGAAGTGATTTTTCAATATTAAATCCCGACAGTTTTTTGAAAACCAAATTTGAATTCGTGAGAACTATTTCCATAACTCTAATAATAAATTTAAAAAAGTATTAAACAAATTATTATTTCTTCGATTAAAAACAATTACATTTGACACGAAAACCCTAAAATCTAACGATGAATAAGTATGCGCTTTTAGTTCCGACATTGATCCTTGTTCCTTTTTTGGCGATATCGCAATCCTTCGACTATCAAACTCAACTCAGGACATTCAAGACCTGTGACTTCAGATCCCATTCGCTTGATTTAAGGGGCAATTTAGACCAAAGCAACTCTTATCGTTTAAACAAGATAGAATTGGCTGACACCTTAAATGAAAGTTCAAAGAACAGAAATTTTGAACATATTTTTTCTTTAACCCCTAGTTTCAGCCGAAGCAATAATTCAAGAAAAAAAATTGAAACCATTAATTTACAACTGGATTTGTCCAATAACATTAACAATACCAGCAGCGAAAACGAAAAAAACCTAAACAATAACCAGGAAAGGAAAAGGCACAATTTGAATATCGGAATTGAAGGTTCTTATTTAAACCACCTTTATTATTTGCAAAACGACAAACACTTTTTAATTTTAGGTGGGAGTATGCAATATGGTGCTTTTTACAACAAATTGAATGATGACCTGGAAGAAGTTAAGAGGAAAAGTTTTTCCATGCTGAACCCTTTAGGCTTAGAGGCCACCCTTGGACATGGTCATGGGAGAATTGAATATGTTGACGACATGATTGAAGCGATCTACATCATGAAGGAACTCTCTGGCAACAAGCAATTAATAAAAGAATTTGATGAAAAAAGCCTTAAATCGTTTGCCGACCAAATCACTTTAATGAAAAATGAACGGTATTTTGATTATCGGCTGTACCGTCAGAAATCGATGAAAGTTTTGTCCGAAAAATTAAAAGAGCTTGGATTGGTTGATAAAGAGAGCATTTCGATTTTCAATACCATCATGGACTATCATTTTCAAGCTAATTTTAGAGAACGTACTTCAGGTCAAAAGATTGAGTACAGCCTTTCTCCCGGTTTTGACTATTTTTTGGAGGAAGAACAGGACGGTCAAACAGCTTTAAAACATAATTGGATACGAAGCCGGATTGCAGCGAAGGTGAATTATGAAAATTCACGGCCTTTGTCTTTAGCATGGCAACGTTCATTCAATCTCAAATTTAGGTATCAGATCCAGGAAGATAAAGAAACTTATGACGATGGTACTGAAAAAGAAGAAGACCAATACGAAGAAAATCGAATTCAGTTGGATGGTCAATACTCTCTTGGCTATTATCCCAATACCCGTACCTCCATTGTATCGGGTATTCAAGCTTCGTTTTTCAATTTGAAAACCGATATCAATGGTTGGGAGGGGATGGGATCACTTTTTTCAACAATCAACTATTATTTTTCAGAAAGATTGAGACTGAATGTAAACCTGCAACTTACCTATATGGGAATGAAGATGAATTATCAGGATGCTAATGAATTAACCGCCCCCTATTGGGTAATTCACAATGGGTTCACCACTTCCATTAATTCATCGTTGATTTATTCCATATTCTAATAGTTAATTATTTTTCTTTATTTTATTGAATAGCTCCCAAAGAACGATACCCGCACTTACCGACACATTAAATGAATGCTTGGTACCAAATTGTGGGATCTCGATGGCCCCATCACATGCCTCAATCACGGAGTCATGTACCCCTTTGATCTCGTTGCCAAAAACCAGTGCTATTTTCTCACCAGTTCCGGGCTGAATATCAGTCAACGAGATGCTTCCCTGTACTTGTTCTACTGCAAAAACCCTATAACCCTTGATTTTCAAATAGTTTATTGCATCCAGAGTTTCTGGGAAATAGGTCCAATTCACTGAATTTTCGGCATCAAGGGCGGTTTTGTGGATTTCTTTATTTGGAGGTGTGGCAGTATAACCACAAAGGATCATTTCTTCGACAAGCAAGGCATCGGAGGTGCGGAAAACCGAGCCAATGTTATGACAGCTCCTGATGTTGTCAAGCACTACAACAATCGGTAGCTTCTCCATTTTTTTATAACTTTCAATATCGAGTCGGCCTAATTCTTCGTTTTTCAACTTACGCATGGTGTACATCTATTTAATCAGCTGAATTGATCATTCTTTTTCCCTTTCAAGCGGCATGCTCATGCACCTGGCGCCGCCCCCTCCCCTGGCAAGTTCCGCACCTTCGAGGGTGATCACAGTCCTCGATTCAGGAAAAGCCATTTGATGTTGTACGATTTCGGAAGCACTAATTACATTAAAGCCTTCGTGGGCAAGTACTTCAATGGTATGTTTATTCCTTTCGTACCCCAGCACGACGCCAGGGGCCAGTGCCAAAAAATTCGCCCCACTATGCCATTGCTCCCGATCTTGGTTCCATCGGTCGGTTCCCCCGCACAACAATGGCTTGACCTTGATCCATGTTTTTTTCAAAGCCGAAATCAGGTCTAATTCATTGGATATTCGGGCCATTACGCCATTTTTTATCTGAATATGAATGGTTCGGTATTGATTGTGCCCCAAAATCAAAGGTTCGTATACCATGCAGGTTTCTTTGTCGAGAAAGGTAAAAACCATATCAAGGTGGATAAACGACTCAGGGCTCTCGGGAAGTTCCTGAACCAGAATGTGCTGAACTGGTTTTGGGTGCGACTTGAACCATTCAATCAAATAATCGATTCCTTGGGTTGATGTTCGGATTCCGATTCCGATCACCAACACATTATCGGACGCAATCAGCACATCGCCGCCTTCAATTCTTATTGTGCTACCAGAAGAAGCCACTACAGGATCATTTTCAATCACCGGATTCTGAAATTGAGGATGAAAACGGATTATTGTTTCCATGATATTAGCTTCTCTTTCCCTGACCTTATTGGCCATTTGCCCGATCAAGATATGATTGTAAACCGACATGGAGGCATCGCGGGTAAAAAAGAAATTATGCAAGGGCTTCAGGCTATATCGTTCTTCAGACAAATAACGACTGAGGTTATCGTTCACGAGTTCGACCCCTTCGATGAGCTGCCTTGCAAGTTCTACTGGAGAAAGGGAGACAAGAAAATTAATCAAACCAGGATCGTTGGAAGCAGAACACACCTTATTAACCAGGAAATCAACAGCTTCTTTGTTTTTAAGTGTAGTGGTCAGTAAATCCAGCACTTCAAACACTTCACAAAATTCATTCAATACCGCCTTAAAATTTTTATACTCTTCGCGGGCAACATCCAGGTTGAGGATGTCGCTGTACAATGCACGCTGAGCATTATCAGGGGTCATTTTTTCCACTTCAGCCCCGGGGGTATGGATAAGCACTTTTTTCAACCGACCCCATTCCGAAAACACCGAAATATTCTCCATCCTAAAAATTATTTCAACAAAAATAGTTGATTTATATTCTCGTATGCCATGAAAGAAATCATGACTGGTCGTTTTTCAGATACAACAATAAAATTGGTTTAGTTTTTGTAATTTCAAACCACTTTTTTTAATTGCTAATTCCAAAAAGGAGAAACCACAATGAAGTTTAGAAAGAGGATTTGGGTTTTCATATTCACGATGTTTTTCTTTACAGCAGTACCTGGTTTGGCCCCTCTCCAGCCTGAAACGCCCGAGTTGATTGCCTCGACCGATAGCCTAATCCAGAGAGAACTTGAGCAGATTGACGTTTATCCCCGAGTACCCTTTACAATGAATGCAAAACGATATGCAAAACTCATCGCGAAGATCAAGAAAGTATATCCGGTTGCCAAAGATGCAGCCCTTGAAATGGGAAAATATAATGCAGAATACCGTGATATAAAAAGCGACCGCGAACGAAAAAAATACATCAAAAAAGTTGAAAAGGAATTGTACCGGAAATACGAAGGCCAAATGAAACGTTTTTCCGCATCGGAAGGGCGTTACCTAATGTTACTAATTGACCGGGAAACCAAAGAGACTTCTTACGAACTCCTCAAAGAATTAAAAGGTTCGTTTGCTGCATTTTTCTGGCAAGGCATCGCGAAAATTTTTGGCAACGATCTGAAAGAGCCCTACGACCCGGCCTATAAGCATTTTGTTATTGAGCAAATTGTGCAGATGATTGAAAAAGGAACCCTTTAACGGTTTATTTTCCCTTGGCCTGAAAGCAATTCAGTAATGTATAAATCAGAATCTTAATATCGAGATATACTGAAATGTTTTTTAAATAGATCAAATCGTAAGGCAACCTCTCAATCATTTGTTTCACATCGGAAGCATACCCATATTTTACCTGGCCCCACGAGGTTATTCCCGGGCGGATGCGTTGAAGTTGCATGTATACCGGAGCCACCTTCCTGATTTCGTTAATATAGTACATTCGTTCAGGCCTTGGACCAACCAGCGACATATCGCCTTTGATGACGTTATAAAACTGAGGAATTTCATCGATATGGGTACGGCGCATGAACTGACCAAATTTAGTAATGCGCGGGTCATCGTTCGACGACAGCATGGGCCCGTTGGTTTCGGCATCGGTAACCATGCTCCTGAACTTGTAGATGGTAAATTCTTTACCGTATTTCCCCACCCTTTTTTGTGCATAAATAATTGAGCCTTTCGATGATGACCTGATGCCAAGATAGACCAGAGGGAAAAAGGGAAGGAATACGACCAAGGCCAAAGCAGAAAGAACGAGGTCCATCAAACGTTTCACATTTTCCTGCCATGCAGGCATGATTCCATTCGAAATCTTCACAAGGGGACTGGTAAAAATAGTGGTGGTTTTTACTGTCCCTGCAAGGATGTCGTACATATCGGGAATAGCTTTTACCGTAACATTCCGGTAATCGAGCACGCTGATGATTTCCTGAATTTTATTGTGTTCCGAGGTTTCAATGGCGACAATGATTTCTTCAACCTTTTTTTCATCGATCAACTTGGGGATTTCCTTTAATCCACCCAAAAGAGGTAAATACTTATCCAACAAAGTATTTTCCTTATCATCGACCCGTACGAAACCCACGAAAATATTTCCTGAAGGACGGGGCGCTTCATTCATCTCATTAAATAATTTTACGGCCCTTTCGTTGCTTCCAAGGATGATCGTATTGAACCCGATTTTGCGGTGATGAACTTTGCTGATGGTGATTGATGAAAGCACCAACCTTGGAATATAGGTGAAAATAAAATGCAAGAGGAGCAAAGTGAAGAAGGATTGATAATAGTTTTTATAGCTCGAGATAAAATCGTCGAGCAACAGCACGAAAAAGATCACCGTAACCCCAATCAAACTGGTAAGGATGGTTTGTCCAAGATCGATCAATCTTGATCGCCGAAAAATATCTTCATAAAAGCCAGCGATATAATAAAAGGCAATCCAAAAAGCAGGGATGATCAACAGGGCTATCCAGAAATTTTGATCGAGCCTTATTTGTTCAAGGTTAATGAACACCCCATTTTCGAAGTACATTTTTCGGTACAGAAAAAATAACGACCATGCCAGGGCTGCTGCCAAAGCATCGAAAAACATATAAACCGAAACCTGTTTCCTCTTATTCATTGCAGGTAAAAATTGTTGTTGGCCGTAAATAAAAAAGTTTCCCTATTGCAACATTTTCAAACGGGAAACCTGATTTTTTATTGTGGCGCAAAACTACATTTTTTTAGAAAAAACTGCATCTAAAACGACAGAAACAGCTCAAGTTTACGGATAAGGTTACAAACCAAACCATAACGATCGATATCAATAGCACGGCTTTGTCGGGTAATTACCGAGAGGGCAAACTTTTCGACAGCGGCAAGGGTAAGCTTCTCATCATCCCAAGGTAGGGAAGGAAATTGATTGCCATGGTGGTTTTGCACATATCCATCGATCAGGTTGAATTGAAAACGATTGTTTGTCCACGACAAATCGATTGTATGAACGGCTTTTCGGTCGATTTCGATCGTAATTGTCCCTTCTGAATGATCGAGCAAAGAAAAACCGACTTCAAGAATTTTTCCTTGCTGGGTGTTTACATTCATCTTTTTTACCGGCATGGGCGAAAGCAGGGTTACCAAAGCGAAAGCTTCGGCCAGTGCTTGCCTGACACCCTGTTTGTTGGGCAGGTTTTGCTGATAATCGATTTTCAATTTCCCAGGGCGGGTATTGATAAATTCTTCGAGCAAAGGATGGTTCAATACAATTAATTCAGGGAAAAACAGCGAATCCGATTCTTTAACCAATTTGATCAGGCTTTCCCATTGCCCAGGGGTTAACTCAGGCACTTCGGTAAAATAAACCGGAATCTGTTCTTTTACCCATTTAGAAACCAATTCATAAAAGTGCTCATTTTTCCCCACAAGAAACACCACGTTGGCATCACTTAAAGAATCGCAATGATGGTTTGAATTAATTACATCAAGGAAGAAATGTTTTTCTTTCCCTGGAAAATAAGACGATAGACTAATTATCCGGGAGTATTTTTCCGTTAACTGGGGAGAACCTATGATCAATGGCCTAATCATGCCCTAAAATTGCAAAAAAGAGCGGGATAATCCATCCTGCTAACAATTTTTGGTGAGTTTTCACACAAGGGTTACGCTTTATTTACCGAAACTGTTTATGTTTATGCTGAATTTTTAATGAAAAGATTTTGTAAAAACTATCATGGTCGACTCGATTCAACACGAAGGCATGCGGCGGAAACTGGTTCTTACCCTTAGTGAAAAGGGAATTACCGATCAACTTGTATTAAAGGCTATTGGCAAAGTGCCCAGGCATCTCTTCATGGAAAGCAGCTTCATTAAGTTTGCATACAAAGACCAGGCTTTTCCCATCGGGGAAGGCCAAACCATTTCGCAACCCTACACGGTAGCTTTTCAAACCCAGCTTTTGCAAGTACAAGTACATGATAAAATCCTTGAAGTCGGAACAGGTTCAGGCTACCAGGCCGCAGTGTTGCTTGAGGTGGGCGCCGAAGTATATACCATTGAACGGCAAAAGGAACTTTTTGTAAAAACGCAACGCTTGCTACCCAGCTTGGGGTATCGCCCCCGTTTCTTTTTCGGCGACGGGTACAAAGGCTTACCCACCTATGGCCCCTTCGATGGCATACTGGTAACCGCAGGTGCCCCTTTTATCCCCGAAGAATTAAAACAGCAATTGAAAATCGGGGGAAGACTGGTAATACCCGTAGGCAGCGGCGATCATCAAACCATGACCCTGGTGGTAAGGACCGGCGAAACAGATTTTGAACAGACCCACTGCGGCGGATTCGTTTTCGTACCCTTGCTGAAAGGGACAAACTGATTGGCAAGTCAGTACAACTAGTTAAAAATGCTTTTGAATTTTTCTTCAATCTTAATAAAGCAAGCCCAATAACCACAATGGGATTTTGTTGCCCGAACCATACTTGATTTCATCGGCAGCAATAAAAGAAAGGGGTATACCTTTAATTTGCTCCCTGGTTTTTGACGGGCCTCCCACTTCAAATGTAAATTTATCGTCGATAGTGAAATCGCCAAAACGCGATGAGGTAACCTGATGCTTGACTTCAAGCTGGTTCAGGAAGAACGTTTCCCTGATATTGCCGGTATTGGGGTTGTTGTCGGCTAAAAGCCAGGCAAGGTTTGGGTTTTGCAGATAGATTTTTTCAGGTTTTTGCAAATAACTTACCCCCTTGGTTTCTCGCTTCAACAGATTTATGGCTTTGGCATGGTGCAAAAGGTCGAGAATTTTAAGGATTGAATTCCTGGGCACTTTCATTCGTTCCGAAAGCTTCGCGATGTTTGGCGTAAAAGGAACCGACTGGCTGATAATATACATCAGCCTTTTCATGTTCCTGACTGTGGTGTACGAAAGATCTTCGAAAGTAGCAATGTCGATATCGAGTACAAGGTTGGTGGTTTCCATCAGCCGCTGGCCATAAAACCGTTTGCTTTCTTTGTAAAAAGGATAATAACCGTAATGCAAA
>CAZSIK010000034.1:0-4208 GCA_964606515.1 uncultured Prolixibacteraceae bacterium | reverse complement strand
TCTTTGAAAGCCTTTCCTACATCAAATTGATCAGAATAATCGGATGAAATTTCCTGATGAGATTCAATGACCTGGTCTATCTCAAGCTTGGTTAACAGCAGATTATACTCATACAACAAGAACTCCCTGAATGAAAGCCCCGGCAGGTAATAGCTTATTGCCCTGCGAGATAAATCGGCCTGAACCTTGGAAAGTTCAAGAATGGACGAGCCTGTTGCGACAACCCTTATTTCTGGGTAATTGTCGTAAATGTTTTTTAAGTCATTCGACCAAAACCGATAGCGGTGAACCTCATCGAGAAAAAAATGGGTGTATCCTTTCTCAACCAGCTTATCCACAGTCTCGACAAGACGAAAGGCTTCAAAGTATAAATCATCGAGGCTCAGGTAAATTGATTTTTCATCAAGAGCGTGGGCCCCTTGCAAAAGCAAGGTGGTTTTTCCCGCCCCTCTGTATCCAAAACAAGTGATAAACGCTGGCTCCAATCGATTTCATCAAACATAAATCGTTTAAATTCTGTGCCAGTGGCAGCAATCTTTTTTTCTGATATCCTGATCAATCTGTCCATTGTATTGCTTTTTGAAAAAAGCATTTTACAAATACGATTTATCAAAAAGATGCAAAATTTCGGAAGGCACAGTTGAAAAAGGGTAAACTTTTACACCCCATTACGACTACAAGGTTCGAGACTGTAGGAAAAGGCACTCAGTATAATTCAAATAGGGTTGTTAAACAGAAAATCATGGTGAACACTCAAAGAGCTATAGAGAGAAAAGTACAACTTAATTAAATTCTGATTTGAACCTATAAAATCTAATCCAGTTGTCCATACCTTTTCTCCAACACCTCATTATACGCATTTTTCAATTCATCGGAAAGAAACGATTTTTCAATCCATTCGATGGCTTTAGGTTTATTTTGGAGCATTCGTTTAAATACACCTTGGGTTTGTTTTGGGGTAAGGTCCAAACTTTGGGCTAATTTTTCGAAGTGAGATTTTTGCAGTTTCTTCTTTTTACCAGCAAGAGTTAAGGCCAACTCCTCGGTATCGCTGGCAAGAACAATTGCTGCATTCAGCAAATCGTAGGCAGGAGCTAAAACCCAACCCGATGGGCTTTCAATCATCGAGAAGTTCTTCAGGTGCATGTCGTTGTTCCCGGTTAAAAAACAAAAAACGGCCAACTCGAAAAACCGCAGTTTATCAAGCTGTGTATTCTCTGAATAGGCATGAATGGCCTTCCCCACTCTTTCCATTGAACCCACATACTTGTCGAAAGCTTCAGTAATCTGAAACATATCGAGCATGTGAATTTTTTCACCACTGGGAGCGCGATCGATCCGTTTGGTGATGAACGACAATTCGCCCGAGGCCAAACGGATTAAGCTTGAGGGCACAACTTTGATTCCATAGGCTTCGGCCATCCTCATGGTTACCTGTTCGTTTTCGGGCATCTCATGGTAATTTGCCGTAGGGGGCTTCAGAATGTATTGCCCATCCAAGGCACCAACCACGGTTAATCGGGTGTCGGTCTTTTCCCTGGCCACCTTTACAAGCGATAATGACAACTTGGGCTGTACACCCGGAATCGTAACACTGCGCTCAACTATCTCTTTGGCAAGCTCGGCCATTTGGGTTATCGAATACGGAACTGCGGGTGGTGTCGAAGAACCAAAAAAAGCCATGCAACATGCGGAATGAAAATCGCCCTCCCCATTGAGTGGTTGACAACAATACAAGCATTTATTCTTCATCGAGGTTTGGTATAGGTTCAACACTTACCGCACCAATGCAGTTTTTGCAACAAGCCAGTAAAAGCCCCATGCGGTCGTTTTGATTTATTTTCCAACTTTTCGAAGCAATATCCAGCAGCCAACCTTCCGGTATCAAGCCATCGAAAAAAGGGAAGAGCCGTTTTTCTTTGTAGGGCTTGCTTGAAACGGGCATAGTAAACGTAATAAAATCGTGAGGATGCTCTTCTACAAATGTTGCATCGTACTGAAATACAAATTCACCGTCGTCGGTTTCGGTTATTGTCCCGGCGAAATACTCTTTATAAAGCACCCGTCCCTTTCTCATGGCTCAATCTCTTTGTGTTTTATAGGCGCCAACACATGCCCAAACATACTGAGCACCAGGTTTACCTTGTCCATATTCAGGTTTGTTTTACCCTGCTCAATTTTACGGATTACAGTTAGAGCAACCCCTGTACGTTCGGCAAATTCCTCTTGGGTGAGGTTTACCTCTTTTCGGCGTTCTTTTACAAATTCAGCCAGCGTCCTCATGCATTATATGCTTTTAGATATATATTTATGCAAATATAGTCATTTATATGCAATAAGATATAAACACACCAATTGGAAAACAATTGTATGCTTTAGCATATAATAATATAACTGACTTTATGGCTAAGAAATTTAAAAATAACGATCAAAACGTGTACGTATAACTCACTGAGGGGATAATGGGAAAAAGTCCCATCATAGTCAATTTCCGGTCGACGACTTTGTAACCGATAAAATGTCCATTTTCATCTCGTTTTTCTTCCATGTCGTCATCATAAACGATCATGAACGGGTTTATGCGCGAATAGGCATTGTAGAGGCCATAGCTCCACTCGCGTACCCCTTTTTTCTTTTGCTTTTTCACGCTGTAGCTTAAATCGAGCCGGTGGTAGGCAGGGGTGCGGAAGTTGTTTTTGACCCGATAATTGGCAATCGTCATGGTTTGGTCGGGAAGGGGCAAAAGGTAATTATCGAACTGAAGGGTAATGTAATAGCCCGAGGTGTAAACCCATGTGGCCGCAAGTTGTTTGTTGGCGCTCAGCTGGTGCGCAACCATCACTGAAAGGTTGTGCCTACGGTCGTATTTGAACGGGAAGGTTTTTCCACCATTAATGCCATCGAAGGTGCGGTCGGTTTTCGACAGGGTATAACCAACCCATCCTGTTGTTTTTCCCTGAGTTTTCTCCAACAGCAGTTCAACCCCTTTAGATGTTCCTGTACCCAGAAGTGTTACCTCGGCCCAGTTGGTCACATTGTGGTTGATGATCTCGTCGGGCCTGAATTCGAGTAGGTTATTAAAGTCCTTGTAATAGGCCTCGGCACTAAATTGAAGGCCTTTGCCAATATGGTAAACACCGCCAAACGTATATTGCGATGCTTGTTGTGGCGGTATGCCCTCCATAATGGGAAGCCATAGATCGGAGGGCGCCCCAATGTTGGAATTGCTCACCAAATGTACAAACTGAGCATGGCGGCTATACGACGCCAACAGGGAAAACCGATCATTAAAAAACACTTTTGTTGAAATGCGCGGTTGCAAAATGGGCCTTTCAACCCCTGCCATTAATGCATGTGAGGCCCGTAATCCCAGGTTGAAGTTGAGGAAACGTACCGGCGAATAATCGGCTTCGGCATAGGCCGAAAGTTCCAGGTTGTCGGTCACCGTCCCGTAGGTTTCGTGGAGCTTGTTGTCCATGTCCGAGTCGATCACTTCGCTTACCCCCGGGCGGTAACGGTGTACAATGGCTTCGGTGCCGATCCTGAATTTCAATTTGTTTGTTGCATGGATGTCGGCATCCCACTTCAAGCCCCAGTCGCGTACGTTGCTGAGGTAGCTGGTGAGCCATTTTGAATTGATTGTGTCGGGTTGGCTTTGTTTGTATTCACTCAGGAAACGGGTTTGATAATTATAGCGTGAATAGTACACCGTGGCATTCGAAAAGATTGATTTTCCCCAAACCGAATTCCAGCGCAGTGCCGAAATGATGTTGCCCCATCCAAGATTGAAACGCGCTTTGTCTGTTCCTGTTTCGTCTTTGTATTTATAGTGTAGCGATGCTTTGTCGTTGCCGCCGTAAAAACTTAGATAAAGTTTGTTTTTGGAGTTGATTGAATAGTTGGTTTTCAGGGTGAAATCCTGAAAGTAGTACGCTGCTTCCTCTCCATTGATTATGCGGCTTATGGGACGGCTGAGCAGGTCAATATAGGTGCGCCGCGCTGCAATAAAAAAGGTGCTGCGGTCTTTCACCAAAGGCCCTTCGAGGCTCATGCCCGAGGCAATAAGCCCTGCAGTTACGTGTCCGTGTACTTTCTCGTTGTTGCCTTCTTTCAAACGCATGTCGACCAGCGACGAGAGCCTACCCCCATAGCGAGCAGGCATGCCACCCTTAAGAAAAGTGCAGCTGTTGATGGCCTGTGGACTGAAC
>CAZSIK010000033.1:8114-23210 GCA_964606515.1 uncultured Prolixibacteraceae bacterium | reverse complement strand
AGCAACGGACTGAAAATCCGTGTGTCCCCGGTTCGATTCCTGGTGGCACCACAAGCAAGACCCGAAAGGGTCTCTTTTTTTCCGCGGATTGCGCAGATTTTCTCAGAAATTCACTCTGATTCAGATTTATTCAGCCCCCAACCCTGCCTCCAAATAAAAAATCCACCTGTTACTATTTGTAAACCAGATGGATTCTTTTTATTTCTGAGGTACCTGGCGGAATCGAACCGCCGTAATCGGTTTTGCAGACCGGTGCCTAGCCACTCGGCCAAGGTACCCTGAACTTTGAGGCTGCAAATATATTAAAGAAATAAGAATAACCAAATTATTTTTTCTTCAGCAACCACACATCGTTGTGTTCGGGGTATTTAATCCTGATGCCGGAGATTACCGAACGGGCTTCCTCTTCCATGTTGGTTTGATTTACCGAAATTCGGAACATCCCATTTTCGGAAATAAGGATTACCGGAATCATGCCTTTTTCAAGAAGCTGACTTTTAAACGTTTCTGCATTAGCAAGGTTGGCAAAGCTCCCCATGATTACATAAAATGAGTAATCGCCTTTCGACTGGTCTTCTCCTTGGGCTAAGTTAAAACTTTCGGTTTTTACCGTTATTGGAAGTTCAGTAACTTCTTTTGATTCTTTTTCTGAACTTGTAGCAACCTTCTCAACAGTAAGGTTTTCCGGTTTCTTATACGTGCTCGTTTTACTGGTTTTACATGATGCAAAAGCCAATAAAGACAAAATGATCAGGTAAAAAATACTTTTTCTCATCTGGTATATCAATTAAGGTTGATGTCACATCTCAGGGCACAGCAACGTTTTTTCTGTACCAATATATTTCGAATGCGCGATCAGGTCAGGTACAAATATATCAATATTTTTTTTGTCCGTCTTCCAAGGCATTCATCACGCACCTGAAACCGATAAAACTTCTTGAGGTGTCGAGGTACTCATAATCGCGGGCCCAAACTTGCAGGAAGTGGGGTACGTCCTTCCAGGAACCGCCCCTGATTACTTTTCGTTTCATCGCAGGAGAATCGTTTTCCGTTGCACGGTAATGGAATTCAGGGTTCAGATCATGGATCAGTGCACCAGATAAGGGATCGAAAGCGGTACTGGTCCATTCGGCAACATTCCCGGCCATGTCGTAAAGTCCATAAGCATTAGGATCGAAGGTGCCAACTTTCACTGTTCGTGCAGAATATCGGCTATCGGCCACATAATTGCCCCTTTTGGGTTTAAAATTGGCTTTGTAGCAACCCTGATCATTCGAAGCATAATAACCTCCCCAAGGATAGTGGCTGTTCAGCAAACCTCCCCGTGCAGCCCATTCCCACTCAGCTTCGGTGGGCAAACGATAAGGATGAATGGAAGGGATACCCGATTCGGCCAGGAATTGGTCCTTGTAGTTAGTTCTCCATTGACAAAACGCATTAGCCTGATCCCAGGTGATTCCTACCACCGGATAGTCGGAAAAGGCTGGATGATAAAAATATTTAAGGGTCCAGGGTTCATTATAGGAATAAGTGAAATCGCGTATCCAAACCAAGGTATCGGGGTAAACCGGCACCTTTAAGTTTCTCACAAAAAAATCGGACCGTCCATTTAAAGTCCCGGGATAACTTTGTGTTTTATAATCGAATTGAGCGCTACGTTGTGCTGCCTTTTGATAATCGACGTAACTGTAGTTGAAGAACATTTTCCGATAATCGATTTCAGGCCTGGTCTTTAATTTGTTTCTTCCCTGATAATAAAGAGGGGCAATGGCTTGTTTCACTTCATCGTTGTCGTCGTTCCAGATGTCGCCAGCTTTTTCCCAGTCGATCTGTGCCGGTTCGATTATGCTGTTTTGCCTGCGATCAGTTTGCTTGTAATAATCGAGTCCGGCCTGGAAAGTTTGATACACAGCGACTGAATCGGCAACCCATTTCACATACTGGCGGTATTCGCTGTTTGTAATTTCCGTTTCGTCCATCCAGAAAGAGGCTACTGAGACATTTTGTATCCGGTTGATCCCTGCTTGAGGATCCTCGTCGGAGGCCCCCATTCGGTAAGAGCCTTGCGGAATATAAACCATCCCAAAGGGCATGGGCTCGAACCAGGGTTTTTGATTGGCCCCACGCAATTCATAAACCTTTTCATCGGGTTTACAAGCATGGATCAGTAACACAAGCACAAGAATTATAATGATATTTGTTTTTCGGGGTCGGGTCACTTTATGATTTCTGTTTCTCCTAAAACGGATTCAAGGGTAAACTATTGTTTAAACGCTCAGGAAGCCTTATGGTTTGTCCCATAAGGCTTCCTTCTAAACAAAAAAGAGCATTGTTTTTAATACTCCCATTTATCGAGTTCGTATTTAAAGATTTCCTGTTCAATCCTTTGCGATTCAAGTTGGGCTTCCCTTCCTGAGACATAGTCGGTGATCATACGATCGTTGTATACGTTCTCTTCCTGGATAAAATAAGAATGGAAATACCGGTAGGAGAAGAAGTCGTCGAACGAATACAATGGTCTTCCGTTTCTCATGTTATAAATAGGGATTGTGGCAAAGTAATCGCGTACATCGGGATAGTAAATCCAGAACAGCCTTTGCCTCCGCATCACATTGTTGTATTCATACTCCCTGATTGGGCATATTCCAATGATCTCGCTGCGCATGCGCGAGTCTTTCTTGTCGAAGAACCAAACTTCCTTGATCATGATTTGGACCACTTCTTCAGGTCTCCAACGGATGGACACCATTGAATCGATAGCGAAGCCCGGCCGAATTTCAACCTTGATTATTTCATCCCTCTTACCCAAATCGCGGATTTCGGTTAATGAAGTGAAGATGTTGTTTGGGTCAAATTCAAATGCATTAACCTTTATTGGAGTTTTAAACGCATTGAATTGATTTTTAGCGATTCCATCCAATAGAACATTGATTAAGCTTTTTCTGTTGTGGAGCGTATCGATAGGATAATACAATGGCAAGTTGGTTTTACTCCTTAAATCGATGGTGCTCCAGGTAATTTTCGACCATTCAGCATTTGCCTCACTAACAAAAGGATAGGCAGCCGCCTTGCGATTTGAAAAATCGTTTTCCGCCTGGTAGGCATCGTGAAAAGGCCCAAATTTGTCGGTAAAACGGATGCCCTGCTGAGTAAATCCCACGATTGGCAGCAGCAGCAGTAACGATATTTTAACCAATTTTTTCATCTATGTTGTATTAAATGGTTACTTAACTGTCAGGACAATAGGTGACAAGATCCTTTCGGGATCGTTCTTATCGCCTTCTTTTCTTGCTTTAATATTTTCGATCGAAATTTTAGCGCCAGCACCCAAACCAGAAATCAATGTTTTCATTTCGGAAGTGAAGGTGTATGTATTGGATCGTAATGTAGTGGTCATCCCTCCCGAGGTAGCTACTGAAAAATCGAAGCTGGTTACTTCAAATTGCATATCGAAGTCAAAATCTTCGAGGTGGGCAAAAACTCCGGTTTGAGCCCTAAGCTTGTCACGGTCGATCGTGCCAGAATTTAATTGTGCCACAGTGGCTTTGGGATCAGGAACCCTCTTTACCCTGAACTTGGATTCTCCCATCTGGTGTTTTTTACCATCTACATTGGCGATTACGATCACCTTCGATTTGGAACCATCGTGGTCGAGCTCCCTGGGTTGAATTTCCCATTCAGTGTCCGACACTTTAACAATAGACCCGTTAGTAAAGGTCACTTCAAGTTTTTCGCTTGGTACACCAGGAACAGAGATGCTGATCGGGTTTTTAACACTCCGGTACAACACGTTCATTTTTGTAGGAGAAACAGTAACCGATGGAGCAGCTACCTGGTACTCGCCTTCAAAGAATTTTTTGCCTTCACCTCCTTCAGGGTTTTTATACCGTATTTCTCCACGATAGTTAAAGAACCCTATTTTACTTGCCGGGATCGTCAGGATTGCTTCGTTTCCAACCACCGGCAAAGCCCTGTCGCTACCAGAAATGTAGGCTTGAAGCTTTGTTGTTGAATCGATTGCCGAAAGGAATACTTTGGCTTCGTATTGCTGCCCTTGAAAAACATAGTTTGAAGTAGGGATCACCTTGGCCTCCAAGCCAGTAAATTTCAGGGATTTGGCATCAATTTGGTTATACAGGTAAGACAACACCGCCGATTCGGCATTTCGCACATCAATTTGCAGTTTTGACAGCAAGGTTATCGCTGCCACCACCGGGGCTGCCTGGAAGTTTTCTTCAACCCAGGTTTTGAAGTTTAACGATTTGCTTTGATTGATTCCAAGAAACCGATGTTCAGGATCTTCGACGTCAAAAGAAGCTTTCAGGGTAGCAGCAAGATATTCGTTGCTTTCACAGATTTCGATGAGTTGATCGCGATATGCCAATACTTTATCTTGTAATTCCTTACCTTTTCCTTTTGTAAGCATTACCACAGGAGATGCGTTGAGGTCGTCTTGCTTTTCAATAATTAAGGTATCGCCGCCATTGATTTCAACCAGAGGAAATTCACTGGGGATTTCTTCTCCGTGAACCAGTTTTTTTGCCTTTGCTTGATAAGCAAGCAACTCTTTAACTTCAAGAATATAATTTATTAACGAATCGCTAAGTTGGTCGACGGTTTCTGCCTTTTTCAACCAAGCCTCTACCTTATTTTGATTAAGCTCATATTGACTTTGGAAGTTGGATAAAATGGATTTGTTTTTATTAGTGAAGCTCACGTATGTATTGATCAGACTTTTATCAACAATTTTAAATGCATGCAGGGTTTCTGCAGCAACGTTCAGTGCCAGCATCGCTGTCAGCACCAAATACATCATGTTGATCATTTTTTGTCGCGCGGTTTCCGGACAATTCTTTGTTCCCATAGTATATCCCCGCTTTACTTTTTAACGTTCAAGGCACCAAGCATGTTTCCATACACTTTGTTCAGTGCCTGAATATTATCGCTTATTTCTTTTGTATTCTCGTTGAATTTCCTGGTTTCTTCGATCGACTTCTGCATTAATTTATTTACTTCGGCCACTCCCTTACCATATTCATTCACCATCGATTCAACTTTATTGGCACCTTGTAATTGGATTTCGTAAACAGCATTAAGAGCAGCAAGGTTCTTGTTCATTTTCTCGATGTTCTCGATGTATTTTCCTGAGTTTTTATCGAGGCTTTTGAAACCACCGGAGAGAGAGTCGGTCATTTCTTTATAGGAAGATTTCAGTTGCTCAGAAGAACTGCTTAATTGAACCGAGAATTGCTGGGCAGATTGCGCCATATCATTCGACATCTTTTTCCCTGCAGCGCTGATTGATTCAGACGCTGTTTTATAACTTTCAGTAATGTTGGAAATGGATTGACCAACCTGACTGGTAATTTTTTCTGAATTGGTCTTTATATTATCTGCCGCATTTTTATATGAAGAGGCAAATTCATTTCCACATTCGTTTATCTTGCCAGAAATTTTTTCATTAGCATCGATAACCTTACCTATCGATTGGGTGGCTTCATTCAGCTTGCTAACAAAATCGTTATTGGCTGAAGTAGCTGAAGCCAGGTTTTTTATGCCATTGGCAGTATCGCTCAGCTTCTGCAAACTATCGTTCAAAATTTTGATTTGTTCTTCAGGGAGGTTACTGATCCCTCCTGAGGCGACTGGCCGTTGCACCTGATGGGTTCCTGTTCCTATAAGTGCAACGGGCTGAGGATCATCATAAAGCCCCTCATCATCTTTGGTTCTGAGTTGTGGGTAAACCTTTTTCCAATCGGGATTTTCCATCAAGGGCTCAAAGGCCGAAACGAAGAATATGATGGCCTCGATTGATAGGCCTACTCCAAGGAAAGCGCTTGCTCCCGGAAGGTGTTCCAGTTTGAACAAGGCACCGATCAATACAACAGAAGCTCCCCAACTGTAAATGTAATTCTGGATAAGTCTCCACCTTTTGGAATGCAAAAAATCGCCGATATTCATATAAATAATTTTAAATCGTTTTATCTCGTTAAAAATCATTACCAAAAGAAGATCGTACGCAACGGAACCCGATAAATGCCCTTGAGGTATCGAGGTATTCGTAGGTACGGGAGGAAACGCTGATGTAAGCACTCACATCCTTCCAGGATCCGCCTCGGATTACTTTCCGCTTCATTGCAGGAGGATCTGATTCTTTTGCATCGTATTTAAAATCGGGGTTTAACTCGCTGATCAGGGCCATTACCAGTTCGTCGTAAGCGGTACTGGTCCATTCAGCTACGTTCCCCGACATATCATACAGTCCGTAATCGTTGGGAAGAAAACTGCCCACCTTCATGGTCATCAATCCTCCGTCTTCAATATAATTTCCTCTAAGAGGCTTAAAGTTTGCCATAAAATATCCTTGTTGGTTACGAGAATAGTAGCCCCCCCAAGGGTATTTCGAATTGATCAGGCCTCCTCTTGAAGCATATTCCCATTCAAATTCGGTAGGCAACCTGTATTCCTGAACGGTGGCCGATCCTGTTTTTGAAAAGAATTCGTCCTGTTGTTGAGACCTCCATCTACAGAATGCGCTGGCTTGATCCCAATTTACACCCACCACCGGATATTCGTCGAAGCCAGGGTGCCAGTAATATTTAAGGGTCCAAGGTTCGTTATAGGCATAAGTAAAATCCCTGATCCAGCAAAGCGTATCGGGATAAACGGGTATGTCTTTTCTTCTGACAAAGAGGTCGTAACGGGTGCTATCATCCTTATAGCGTTGGTTTTTGTAATCGTAGCTGTAGGTTCTTTGGGCAGCTTTTTGATAATCGATCCAGGAGTAGGTATAAATCAGGCGATGGGCATCTACCTCCATTTTGCGTGCATTGAAACGGTTTGGAACATCCATAAATAATCCACCCTCCACTAAAGTGGTTGTATCTTTCCAATCGATTTTTTCTTTCCAATTAAGGCTTACAAAATCTCCATTTTCATTCAGATTTCCATAATATTGCGCATTCGCATTGGCACTGTTAAACAAGAGGTGCCTTGCTATGGAGTCCCGCACATAATTGGTAAACTGCCGGTACTCGTTATTGGTGATCTCAGTATCGTCCATCCAAAAGGCATCGATTGAAACCGTTTTGGTGGGTGCGATCCCGCTAATCGGGTCTTCGTCGCTGGGTCCAATGGCCAGGGAACCTCTCCTTACAAAGGTCATCCCGAATGGTACGGGCTCGAACCACTTGCCCCGACTTGAAGCACCAGTTAATTCACCGCTACTGCTGCTCTGTTGGGAACAACTTAATACTGCTGTACCAATCAGCAACAAAAGAATCAGTTTATATTTTTTCATAATCATCGAGTTCAGTTCTTTTACTACAAGTACCTAACACTCTTGTATCGTTGATCTTTTTTTGTATTTAAATTGAACGAATAACTAACCATGACCTCGTGCGATGTTGCCCCGTTGTAAAACATGGCAGAGGTATTGATATCAATCGCATAACTAATATTCAGCCCATTTAATAGTTCTGTTCCCATAATTAAAGTAATAGCATCAAAACTAATAAATGATGACCTTAATCCCAACCCTCCCCAATATCTATTTTTATAAAAAAGGGTAGCATTGAGATCAAGCTGCCAAGCAGAAAGGTCACTTTTTAGCAATGCCGTTGGGCGCAAGTCAAATAACGGATCAGGTAAGGCAATATTATATCCTCCTGTTAAATAAAAATGGGGCCTGTATTTAAAAAAAACTTCCCCTTTTTCGGTTTCTGAACCGATGTCGTTCCTAATTTCGGCTCCATTGATCTTGGAAGCAGAAAGGCCAACAAAATAATTAGTTGACTCATAATAAGCTCCCAACCCTAAACCGAAAGCCATGTTCGACATTTCGTTCGGAATCGATTTATCGCCTGAGATGGTATTGGGAGGGTAACCATGGGTTTCGTTGCTGTTAAAACTGCTTTCTGGATATACCCAATCTGGAGAAAGATGGTAGTTATAAAAACCAAGATTTAAACCAAAACCAAGCTTCCCAGTTTCCGTTTTGCGATGATAGGCATACAAGACTTCTACATCTGTCTGTTCTTGAAAACCAATTTCGTCGCTCTTAATCATAAGCCCCAAACCACTTCTAATTCCAAACAATTCGACAGGCCCTTCTACCCCAAAAACCGAGGTAATTGGCTTGCCTTCACCGAAGCCCAGAAACATTACCCTGTTTAAAAAGATCGCGTTCATTTGTGTTCCAGCACCGCTAAACGACGGATTATGAACCGCTTTACTGAACATGTAACTACTAAACAAAGGTTCTTGCTGAGCTACAGCTGCTAATTTAACCAATAATAGCAAAATTAAAAAAGAATTTTTCTTTTTCACTATATATTTCAACGGAATTAAACAAAGTTGAAATATTTGACAAAAATAGCTTATTTGTTTCAATATTGTTCCCAATCTTTCAATCAGTTAACGTAATTTCTTAAAATTAATCCACCATCGTTCCGGAATTTCATTCCGACATGCTTTTTGGTAATCGTCTTCTGAGCAGGCGACCACAATTTTAGTGAATTTTTCTTCATTTTTTTCCATATTCGAAACTTCAAGCCACCAACGTTGTGATTTTTCGCTTTTGTAGAAAACGATTGGAAAATCAATTTCGTCTATCGCAACCGAATATTTTAAATAATCATCGAGTTTGGCTATCGGGTAATCGTTCTTTCTTTGATGAAAGCCTTCGATATAATACCAAAAAATTTGAGCTAGAGCCATGGCCGACTGGTCGCGAATATCGGACCCGGGTTGAAGGCCGTAAAGGGCAAACGACCGGCAACGGTCGCCAATACCAGCATAACGGGCCAGGGTGCAAGCTTCTTCGGCATACAAACCATTGGGCGAGGGTAAAAGTTGCCCGGGTGCATCACAAAACCGGATGGCCGAAATATCGAAGCTTACCAGGTCTGCATCTCGTAAAACCGCTTCTATTTCTTCGGGATGACTTCGTACAATTCCCAAACGATACATTTCAAAATGATTTTTTTCGAAAGTTTCTATCTGTTTCATATCGACAAAGTACGATTGAAACCCCACAACCGAAATGTTATACAACGAAGATGCCTCTTTTTCGATTATATCGTCAAGGAAATGTTCAGTGATTGAGAGGGGCCCAATATTGCCAAGAGGAATCCTGGCATCAATCAATGCCATGTTGATATCATTTTCATACTCTTTGTAAGCTCCTACTTGCCCTAAAGTAAAATGTTGTGAACCACCCAATACCAACACATTGATCTTCATTGAAAACAAGAGAGCACATACTTCCTGAAGGGCAAAAACTGAATCCCTTAGGCTTTTACCTTCTTTAAGGTTTCCAAAATCGACAATCCTTAAACTGGGTGCTATCTGTTTTAAACGGTATAGTTGGGCACGGATACTATTAGCGGCCATATAATCGGGCGAAGTGCCTTGAAAAAAATCACCCCAAACCCCCACAAGGGCGAGATCGAAACGCCGATCACGGAATGCGTTTTCGTTCCCTTGATTGATTATCAAGCTCGAACCGAACGAGTAGGGATCATCCGACACGGCTGCATCTGCAACAAATTGACCACTGAGTGGGTAAAAATATTCAAGAAGTTCAGTAAGTTTTCCTTTCCCCATGACGGGTTTATTGGTTTGCCCCATTATTAAACGTTAATTCTTTTTATTTACGGCCTTTTTTTGACTTCCCAGGTTGGCCTGCCTTTGAAATGATCTCAATGCAAGCCTCATACGTTAACTCAGCAGGGTTTGCACCCTTGGGAATTTTGTAGTTTTCCTTTTTGAAGGCAATGTAAGCACCCCAACGTCCATTTAATACTTTCAGATCGGGCTCCTGATCGAACGATTTCACGATCGAATTTCGTTCTTTTTCTCTTTTGGCCTCGATCAGTTCAATCGCCCTTTCGATGGTTACAGAAAATGGGTCGTCGGTTTTCCCAAGTGAAATGAACTTAGAATTATGACTTAGATAGGGGCCAAACCTCCCGATAGCTGCTGTAACTTTTTTCCCTTCATAATTTCCCACTTCACGGGGAAGTTTGAACAAATCGAGTGCTTCCTCGATTGTGATGGTTTCAAGATGCTGACCTGGCCTAAGGCTAGCAAATTTGGGTTTTTCACTATTTTCGCCATCACTGGTGTCGCCTAATTGCACCAAGGGGCCATAGCGGCCAATCTTTACTGAAACTGGTTTCCCGGTTTCCTTGTCAATTCCCAAGGTCCTTTCTCCATTGGCTTTTTCAGAAACTTGTAGGGTATTTTCGATCAGTTGATGGAAGGGGCCATAAAATTCACTGATCATTTTGTTCCATACAGACTTTCCTTCAGCGATTTCGTCGAATTGTTTTTCAACATTAGCGGTAAAATTATAATCAAGGATCGACTCAAAGTTCCTCAACAAGAAGTCAGTCACTACCATGCCAATATCGGTAGGGAAGAGTTTAGATTTCTCGTAACCATAAGATTCTTTCTTGACTTCTTCCTTTATTTGATTTGCTTTTAAGGTCAGCGATACAAAATCGCGTTCACTACCGGGGCGGTCTTCCTTCACCACGTACCCCCGGTTTTGTATGGTTGTAATAATGGGGGCATAAGTCGAAGGACGCCCAATACCTTGTTCTTCAAGCTTTTTCACCAAACTGGCTTCGGTATACCGTGGAGGGCGTTGGGTGAATCGTTCGGCAGCAACCATCTGGTCGAGGGCAAGAACCTCGTTTACTTTAATAGGGGGAAGCAAAGTTTCATCGCCTTGTTTTTCGTCGTCCTCGTCGGTCGATTCCATATACACCTTCAGAAAACCATCGAATTTGATTACCTCACCCGAGGCAATGAACTTCTCCTGACGGTTCGAAACGGCCACGCTTATAGTGGTCTTTTCGAGTACCGCGTCGCTCATTTGCGAGGCAATAGTCCTTTTCCAGATAAGTTCATACAGCTTTTGTTCCTGTTTGCTTCCAGATATGGTTTCCTTGTCGATATAAGTGGGGCGGATGGCTTCGTGTGCTTCCTGTGCTCCTTTCGAGTTGGTTTTGTATTGACGGGTTTTTGAGTAAGGTTCACCGAAATCGCTCAGGATTTTCGCCTTTGAAGTATTGATCGCCAAAGCAGAAAGGTTCACCGAATCGGTACGCATGTACGTAATTTTTCCTGCTTCGTATAGTTTTTGTGCCACCGACATGGTTTGGGAGACCGAAAATCCCAATTTTCTGCTGGCTTCCTGTTGCAAAGTAGAGGTAGTAAATGGGGGTGCGGGAGAACGTTTCCCTGGTTTGGTATTAATGTCTTCGACAGTGAAAGTAGCCATTTTGCAGTTTTCAAGAAAAGCCAGGGCTTCTTCCCTTGTTTTGAAGCGTTTGTCGAGTTCAGCTTTTAAAACAGGGAATTTTCCTTTATCGTCGTGAACCAAGAACAAGGCATTCACTTTAAAAGCGGAGGCCACCAAGAACTGATTGATCTCTCTTTCCCTTTCCACAATCAACCTGACAGCCACAGATTGAACCCTTCCAGCCGAAAGCTGGGGCTTTACTTTCTTCCACAATACTGGCGAGATTTCGAAACCAACCAGGCGGTCAAGTATCCGGCGTGCTTGTTGTGCATCGACGAGGTTTTGGTTAATTGTTCTTGGATTTTTGATGGCTTCCTGAATTGCTTCTTTCGTAATTTCGTGAAATACAATTCTTTTTGTGCTCTTGTGATCCAGATTCAATACTTCTGCCAAATGCCAGGCAATGGCTTCTCCTTCACGGTCCTCATCAGAAGCGAGCCAAACCGTACCGGTATTTTTAGCCAGGTCCTTCAGCTCTTTCACGAGGCTCTTTTTGTCGTCGGAAATGATGTAATTGGGCTTAAAATTATTAGAAATATCAACGCCAAATTCCTTTTTTTCAAGGTCCCGGATGTGCCCAAAGCTTGATTTTACCATAAAATCCTTCCCGAGGAATTTTTCAATGGTCTTAGCTTTTGCCGGAGACTCAACGATAACCAAATTTTCGATCATAAGAATACCTTATTATTATATTGTATTCCAAAATTTTCGGAATAAAGAATTGAATGGGTACATCCAAAAATCCGGTAATATGGATAAACGGATTCCCATCCGAAAAATTTGAAAGTGCAAAATAAAGAAAATCACAAGCCAAGATCAAAATTTTTATGTGTTTAGACAAGAAAAAAAAACTTTTTAACTGTTTAAGAACAATTTTACTTTGAAAATAAAGATAAATTTATTCGCCAGGATCATAAGTAAATCAACGCGAAACAGGTTGAATTGAGAAAAGGAAAAGGCATGAAAATGAATTTGATTATCTTTGCAGAAAATTTTTGAAATGGAATCGGTAAAAAATAAAATTCACCGCTATAAAAGAAACATGTGGCTCATCTTTGTCGGGTTTATGGCATTAGGAGCTCTTTTTTTCTGGTTGGTCAGCATCGGTTTGTTCGGATTCATGCCCACTTTCGAAGATCTTGAAAATCCCCCAAGCCAGGTGGCATCACAAATTATAACAGTCGATAATCAGGTATTGGGAAAGTTTTTCAAGGAAGAAAACCGCACCCTGGTCAATTATGACAACCTCAGTCCTCACCTGGTACAGGCCCTGGTTGCCACAGAAGACGAACGATTTTACCGGCATTCAGGAATTGACATCCAAGGCTTATTTCGTGTTGTAAAAGGCTTGCTATCAGGGAATACAAGTTCAGGTGGCGGGAGTACCCTTAGCCAGCAATTGGCCAAGCTGCTGTTCCCCCGCGAAAGCAATTCAGGATTAAAGTTGGTGATGCGAAAATTCAGGGAATGGATCATTGCCCTGAAGCTGGAAAAAAGCTACACCAAGGAAGAGATTATCACTATGTATCTCAACAAGTTCGAATTTATCCACGGTGCTTTCGGGGTAAATGTAGCCTCGAAAACCTATTTCAATACGACCCCCGACTCTCTGCACTTGCATCAATCGGCATTATTGGTTGGGATGCTTAAAAACCCCTGGTTGTACAATCCGATAAGGAGCGAAGAACGGGCACTGCAACGCCGAAATGTAGTATTGCACCAAATGGTAAAGAATCGCTATTTGACCCGCGACCAGTACGATTCGTTGAAAACACGGCCCCTTGACCTTAATTTCCAGCGCGATGAATTAAAACAAGGTATGGCCCCTTACTTCAGAAAATACCTTGAACGTACCCTGATTGCCCAGAAACCGGAACGCTCGTCGTACCGGAATTCCTACCTGGGCCGGCAAAGTTATTTTGAAGATTCAACCTCGTGGGAATCGGATCCTCTGTACGGTTGGTGCAACAAAAACCTGAAACCCAACGGAGAGCCTTACGACCTGTACAAGGACGGGCTCAAGATTTATACTACGATCAATTACCGCATGCAGGAGTATGCTGAGCAATCGGTAAAGGAACACCTTATTTTATTGCAACCCCAATTAAATGGACATGTAAAAAATTTCAGGAATTCTCCGTTCTCAAACGACCTAAGCGATAAGGAAGTTAAAGACAATCTCCTGCTCGAGATGAAACGAAGTGGCAGGTACAAGCCCCTGAAAAATGCAGGATTATCGGAAGACGAAATTTTCAGCGAGTTTTCAAAAAAAGATACATTACAGGTGTACACCTGGAGAGGCTTCAAAGATACCATCATGAGCCCGCTCGATTCGATAAAATATTACTTACGTAACCTGAGCTCCTCCTTCATGGCCATGGATCCCGTTACCGGTGAAGTGAAAGCCTGGGTAGGCGGCTCGGCTTATGGTTTTACCGAGATCGACATGGTCAGGTCAACCACCTACAAACGCCAGGTAGGCTCCACCTGCAAACCGTTTCTATACACCCTGGGGATGCAGAATGGCTTGACTCCCTGCAAGATGGTTCCCAACGTCGAACAGACTTTTGTTCTCCCTGACGGGAAAATTTGGACCGCCAAAAACTCGACCCGCGATCCCGAAAACGAGGGGAAAATGGTCTCACTCCGATGGGGATTGGCCCATTCGGTAAACCAGGTATCAGCATGGTTGATGAAAGAGTACAACCCGGCAGCAATGGTTAAAGTGATGCGCCGCATGGGGATTTACAGCGAAGTTCCGGCCGTGCCATCCATGTTCCTGGGTACAGCCGAAATTACCCTCTACGAAATGGTGGCTGCTTACTCGGTTTTTGCCAACCGCGGTATTTATACCACCCCTATGGTGGTAAGCCGTATCGAAGACAAGGACGGGAACTTGCTTGCCTCCTTTCAGCCTCGCCGTCACGATGCACTGGATGAACACACCGCTTATCTGATGGTGAACCTCCTGCAAAATGTAGTACGTGAAGGATCGGGTATCCGCTTGATTTCGAAGGCCGATGTGTTCAAAGATTATGGAAGGTTTCCCGTGCCTTTTGCAGGAAAAACCGGGACAACACAAGACCAGAGCGACGGTTGGTTCGTGGGTTTCTCACCTCAGCTTGTAGCAGGGGCTTGGACCGGAGCCAACTACCGCAGCATTCGTTTCTCGGATATTACCCGTGGACAGGGTTCCAACATGGCATTACCTGTTTTTGGGAGGTTCTTCCGCAAAGTAGTTTCCGACCCTAATCTGGGGTATACCGAGAATTTTGAATTCACCCCGCCTGAAAATTTCAACATCAGCCTCGATTGCGATGATACCCAAAATCAGAAAAGAAGCAACGAAGCCTACGACGAATTCTTTTAGCTAGCTTCATGAAAATAGTCAGGAATCTTAAAAGATTGTTCAAACAAAACACAGGGCTTGCTCTGCTTCTGCTTTCAGTTGCTGCTTTATTCCAGTCGGGACTGATGACCTTCTCGTGCGCCAACCAGGGAGTTGGGCCAGGCGGTGGGCCACGCGACTCGATTGCACCAGTGGTTATAAAAAGCATCCCCGAACCTTACCAGACCAATGTGACAGAAAATCAGATAGAAGTAATTTTTAATGAATATGTTCAGATCGATAAATTGAACGAAAAACTGGTTATCTCGCCTCCCCTGTCACAAAAACCCATGATCAGGCTTAAAGGGAAAGGGGTGTGGCTGAAATTCAATGAAGAACTTATCCCCGACCGGACCTATTCCATTGATTTCAAAGACGGAATAAAAGATTATAACGA
>CAZSIK010000033.1:0-8104 GCA_964606515.1 uncultured Prolixibacteraceae bacterium | reverse complement strand
GGGAATGTCCTGGAAAGCTTTCGCATGATCTTCTCAACCTACGATGAACTAGACACTCTCAGGATCGCTGGAAAACTGCTCGACGCATTGACCATGACCCCTGTAAATAACGGGGTGGTAAATCTTTACACCCTGGACGAAGATTCAGTTTTCAGAACACGAAAGCCCGATTTCATCGCGAAGACCAATAAATCGGGACGTTTTCTCTTCGACAACCTGCCCCACGACGGATACAAACTTTATGCACTGATCGATGGCGACAATAACCTGATGTACAACCAAGCATCAGAAAAAATTGCCTTCATTGACTCGTTCATCTTTGTAAATGCCATTTTTGTAACACAAACCGATACCCTGATCATCGAAGGCGATACCGTGGTTTCGCAGGGGTATACCCAGTACCTGCCCGACTCGATAACTTGCCTTATGTTTTCAGAAAAGCATTTTAACCAATACATGCGATCGATGAAACGACCTGAACGCGAGCGAATTTCGATGGGTTTCACCGAAAGCCTCTGCGATTCGTTCGCATTTAATCTCATAGGAAAAACCGACACCACAATCTGGTATTATTCGGAATTAAACCAGAAGCGCGACAGCGTAGATATCTGGATAAGCGATTCCCTTGTCGCTGCCCGAGACACCCTACTATTTTCGGTCGACTATCTGAAAACCCTCAGGGACGGGACAAATCAATTCGGCACCGATACGGTTAAATTCATCTATACTGCCCCAAAAACACGCAAAACCAAGAAAGGCGACGAAGCAACAGAAGAAGTAAAAACAATGCCTTCTTTTCAGCTTAGCTCCAACCTGAAAGGGGGAGATTGTGACCTGAACCAGAAAATAAACCTCGAAACCCAGTGGCCTATCGATACTTTACCGAGCGAAAAAATCCGGTTCGAGAAACTAACCAGCGATACAAGCTCAGTACCCATTTCTTTTTCAATTATTCCTGAAATGGGTTCAAAACGCAAATACAGTCTGGATTTTAAAATGGAAGAGGCCACCCGTTACAAGCTTTCGGTCGATTCGGCAGCAATCTATTCAAGTACGGGCATCCCGAATGCCCCTTGGCAACTATCGTTCAAAACCCAAAAGGCCGACTTTTACGGTTCAATCATACTCGACATTCAAGGCTTCGAGGGCAAAGGAATCATGTACCTGTTACGCCACTCCGACAAGGAAGAAGTGGTCGATACCCTTCACTATCACGGGCAAAAAGAAGTGACATTTCACTACGTGAAGCCGGAAAAATTCAGGGTAAAACTGCTCGACGACCGCGACGGGAACGGCGAGTGGACCACCGGAGAACTGGCTACACGCAGGCAGCCCGAAAGAGTGTATTATTTCCCGAAAGTAATCAAAGTACGGTCGAACTGGGAATCAAAAGAAAGTTGGCTTATCGATCCTGCAAAAATCGAAGCCAAGAATCTGATCGACAACGAACAGGAACAGAAATAATTTTGCTCAACCTTAGCCCAGCCGTCTCCTGATTTCATCAATCTCTTTTTTCATACCGGCCAGGCTTTGCCCAATCTGGTCGAAGGTATTCTGCTCGGGCAGGTCGGCCGAGATGTAATGAACAAACTTCCATAATTCCAAAATTTCTGAAACCGCTATCGGATAAGGGCGATAAGCCGGATTAAGCGAAACGAGCTGCAAACGTTTCGAATCAGCAAGTTCATTTTTTACCTGTTTGAATACCAAACCGTCGTTTAAGGTCAATACAATATATAATTGGCCATCCTTTACTGAACTCCAATCCTGGACGAACTCGCCGGTAACCCATGCCCCATCAGGGATAGGTAGCATCGAATCTCCGCTGATCTGGAAGGTTCGGTATTTCTTTTCTTCAGAAAGAAAAGGCAGACGGAACACCGGTAAGCCAGCAATGTATTCAGGGTCGGAGAACCCATTAAGGTACCCTGCTTTGGCTTTTTCGGGCACCAGCTCCACGTTCTCCTTATTGTCGGCACCAACCGTGGTGGCCAGCACCCTGATTTTGGAGCCCCTCAGGTAAACATCGACCCCGTTCTCAAGTTCATACCATTGGCTTTCACGAAGCTGGCTCAGGTCGACCCTCAGCAGGCTATCGATGGCAACATGGTAATAATCGGAAAGGGCCAACAGCGATTCAAGGCTGGGACCCGAAGCCCCGTTTTCGTAATTATTCAACGTAGAACGGCTGATACCCAATACGGAAGCCACCATGTCCTGCGTCCGTTTTTTCCGCTTCCGTAAAAATTTAACATTCGAGGCAAAATACATACTTGCAAATTTCAAACAAAATGATTAAAATATAGTCGTCATAATTGACTGAATTACCACCAAATTTAAAAAATATTGCATTGAATTTCAAGCAAACGCGAAAAAATTTAAAAATGGCCGTAGCCAGGGTTGGGAAATAAAGGAAACATACAATGGAAACACAAAACAGAACAATAGTTCATCTCGATCTCGACACCTTTTTCGTGTCGGTTGAACGCCTGATCGACTCCAAATTATCGGGGAAACCGGTCATCATTGGCGGATTGACCGACCGGGGCGTAGTGGCCAGTTGCAGTTACGAGGCGCGCCGCTTCGGGGTACACTCGGCCATGCCCATGAAAATGGCGCTCAACCTTTGTCGTGATGCCGTAGTCATCAGGGGCGACATGGATCTGTACACCCGGCATTCGCGGCTGGTAACCGAGGTAATTGCCGACAAGGCGCCGGTATACGAAAAAGCTTCGATCGACGAGCACTATATCGACATCACGGGAATGGACCGTTTTTTTGGTTCATCTGCCTGGTCGCACGAGTTGCGTGAACGCATCATCCGGGAAACCGGGCTTCCTATTAGCCTGGGGCTTTCGGTGAACAAAACCGTTTCGAAGATTGCCACCGGCGAGGCCAAACCCAATGGCGAAAAGGAAGTGCCCTCGTTGTGGGTACAACCTTTTCTGAACCCACTTTCAATAAGAAAGATCCCGATGGTAGGTTCCAAGAATTACCAGCTGCTGAGATCGATGGGGGTTTCGACCATCCAAACCCTGAGCGCCATCCCTCCGCCTATGATGGAGAGCCTGCTGGGGAAGATGGGCCTCGAAATCTGGAGAAGGGCCAACGGGATCGACCTAAGCCCAGTGGTACCCTATTCCGAGGAAAAATCGATCAGCAGCGAACGCACCTTCGAAACCGACACCATCGACATCCGTATGATGGAACAGCTCGTTACGGCCATGACCGAGAAGCTGGCTTTCAAACTGCGAAAACACCAGAAGCTGGCCTCGGTAGTTACCATCAAAATACGTTACGCCAATTACGATACGCATACCCTGCAAAAGAAAATCGAGTATACCTCGTTCGACCATGTGCTGATCGAAACGGCCAGGGAATTGTTTCACAGGTTGTACGAACGAAGGATGCTGATCAGGTTGGTTGGGGTCAAACTAGGAGGGCTGATTGGCGGAGTTCAACAGCTTAACCTGTTCGACAACAACGAGAAGATGATCAAGCTTTACCTGCAGATGGACCAGATCAGGCTCCGTTATGGTTCTTCATCGGTGCGGCGCGCTTCGGGCATCCTGTTAGAATAAGCGGGTATTCATTCATATATCCTTATCCTGTATATGTACCTCAACGTCCATTCCTATTATAGTCTACGCTACGGCACGCTGGCTATCGACGACCTCCTCGACCTGGCCATTTCGCTGGGGGTAAAAACCTTGGCACTGACCGACCTCAACAACACCATGGGAATCCCCGAATTCATCAGAAAAGCCCGGCAGAAAGGAGTGAAGCCCATTACGGGCTGCGAGTTCCGGAATGGCGATCAGCTGCTTTACCTTCTGCTGGCCCGGAACCGTGAAGGTTTGCGCGAAATAAACGATTTCCTTACCCGGCACAACTTGTCGAAAAAAGAATTTCCGCCAATCCCCCCGCACTTTGAACAGGCTGAAGTGGTTTTTCCTTTTGGCACGCCTCATTCCAGCATAAATGAAAAGAACCAGTGGATCGGCATCCGTCCCGAACAGGTTAACCAGCTGGTGGCTTCCGATTGGGAGCGTTGGCTGCATCGGATGGTGGTATTACAACCGGTAACTTTCCGCGACGAAGCCGGGTGGTTCCTGCACAAATGCCTCAGGGCCATCGACCACAACGTACTGATAAGCAAACTGGAAGAGCATCAACACGCACTCCCTCACGAGAAGTTTTATCCCGAAGAAACTTTAGTCCAGGCCTTCGGACGATACCCGCGCCTTATCGAAAATACCCTGGCCTTGATGGAAAGCTGTTCGATAGAAATGGACTTTGCCAGCATCAAAAACAAGCGGGTATTCACCCAGAGTCCCGAAGATGACCGACAACTGTTGCAAAAATTAGCTTTTGAAGGAATGGCCTACCGTTACGGAAAAAACAATGAAACCGCCCGGGAACGGGTTCTGCACGAGCTCGAAATCATCAACAAGCTTGGCTTCTCGTCTTACTTCCTGATCACCTGGGACATCATCCGTTATTCGATGTCGCGGGGCTTTTACCACGTGGGCAGAGGGAGCGGTGCCAACAGCATCGTGGCTTATTGCCTGAAAATTACCGATGTCGATCCCATCAGGCTGAACCTTTATTTCGAGCGTTTCCTCAACCCCCGGCGCACTTCCCCACCCGATTTCGACATCGATTTCTCGTGGCGCGACCGCGACGAGGTGCAGGATTACATTTTTAAACGCTATGGCCATCAGCACACTGCTTTGTTGGGGGCTACTTCTACTTTTCGCGACCGTTCGATTTACCGCGAGCTGGGCAAGGTATTCGGTTTGCCCAAAGAAGAAATCGATTTGCTGGTACATTCACCCGAAAACGACCTGGTAAATAACGACATTACCCTGTTGATCAGCACCCTGGCCCGTCAGGTAGTCGACTTTCCCAACCTGCGTAGCATTCATGCCGGAGGAATCCTGATCTCAGAGGAGCCCATCACCTTTTATACCGCCCTCGACCTTCCCCCAAAAGGCTTCCCCACCACACAATGGGACATGTACCTGGCCGAGGAATTGGGCTTCGAAAAACTCGACATCCTGAGTCAAAGGGGCATTGGCCACATCAAGGATACAGTAGACATTGTACTGGCCAACCGGGGTATCAAAATCGACATTCATCAAGTGGAACATTTCTTCAACGACGAGAAGGTAAAAATGCAGCTCAGGACCGGCGAAACCATCGGTTGTTTTTACATCGAAAGTCCGGGAATGCGCGGCCTGCTGAAAAAATTGCATTGCGACAACTACCTCACCCTGGTGGCCGCCAGTTCGATTATCCGTCCGGGTGTAGCCAAATCGGGGATGATGCGGGAATACATCCAGCGTTTTCACCAACCCGAACGGATTAAGTACTTACACCCGGTGATGAAAGAGCAGCTTGAAGAAACTTTCGGGGTAATGGTTTACCAGGAAGACGTGATCAAAGTAGCCCACCATTTTGCCGGTCTCGACCTGGCCGAAGCCGACGTGTTGCGGCGGGCCATGAGTGGCAAGTTTCGCTCGAAAGAGGAATTCAAAAAAATAGAAGAGAAGTACTTTTCGAACTGCCGCGAACGAGGGTATCCCGATGAGCTGGCCCGCGAGGTATGGCGTCAGATTGAGTCGTTTGCCGGGTACTCGTTCTCGAAGGCCCACTCGGCTTCGTACGCGGTCGAAAGTTTCCAGAGCCTCTATCTGAAAGCATGGTTCCCGATCGAGTTCATGGTGGCCGTGATCAATAATTTCGGCGGATTCTACCGCTCATGGGTTTATTTCAATGAGGCCAAACGATGCGGGGCCACCATCGAGCTCCCCTGCATCAACCACAGCAGTTTACTTACTTCGGTTGAAGGCAAAACAATGTATGCCGGCTTTGCCCATGTACAGAACCTGGAACAGGGTGTGACCGAACGAATTGTAGCCGATCGGGCACAACATGGCCGGTATGCTTCATTGAACGAATTCATTCAACGGGTCGCGGTTTCGAAGGAGCAACTGGTTATCCTCATCCGGCTGGGAGCACTACGAACCTTTAACCCCAACAAGGCGCAGTTACTCTGGGAGGCTCACCTGCTGCTTAATAAAACACCGACAAGTGTTGATAACGGATCGCTTTTCAAGGTTCCGGCCCGGAAATATTCCCTGCCCGAACTGGCCTGTTCCCCCTTGGGAAATGCCTACGACGAAATAGAACTGATGGGTTTCCCGATAAGCCTTAGCCCCTTCGACATGCTCCAGACCCCGTTCCGCGGGGAAGTCATGGCCCGGCAAATGTCGGAACAGCTTGGCCGGAAAGTGCGGATGCTGGGTCGCTTGGTCACCATAAAGTATGTGCCTACGGTAAAGCATGAGTTAATGAACTTCGGGACCTTTATCGATGCCGAAGGGGAATTCTTCGATACGGTGCATTTCCCGGTTACCTTGAAAAATTACCCGTTCAGGGGCGACGGGGTGTACCTGGTTCTGGGAAAGTTGGTCGAAGAGTTCGGGTTTCCCAGCCTTGAGGTAGAAAAGATGGCCAAGATGCCCTACCAGCCGAATCCCAATGCCTGATTGTGTTGCAGGGTTGTTCCCGTCTTTTAGTCGAACAACCTTCCCTGCACGGGGGCATCGGGTTTTCGTTTGCCGCTGCCCATGCCCTCGAGCCGTACTTTCTTTTCGATCGAGACATCGTATTGGGTAGCACCACCGGCATCGATGGGGATAAGCAACTCCTTCCCCTTGTTTTTGGGATCCTTCACCTGGATGGATACCGGTTCGGCTTTCAGCAGTTCACCGGGAAAAGGTTTCAACAGTTTGACCACTTTTTCGATAGGAAGGGTATTGTCGAGCCATTGTTTCTCATCTTTTTTGTCGAGGATGACCGGGGAGCGGGGGTGCCCTATTTGGGCGGTAGTTTCGTTGGCCACGGTAGTGATAATCGAAAACGAGTTGACAATTTTGCCGGTATTGGCATCGGCCCAGGTATCCCAGATTCCGGCAAAGCAAAATATTTCTCCATCGTTCCGGGCAATTTTATAGGGTTTACTGAGCTTCTCTTTGGCCGGTCCCTCATAAAAAGCATTGGCAAGTACCAGGCAGCGTTGCGATCGGATGGCCGCACGGAACGACGGTTTGTCGACAATGCCCATAGGTCCTTGATAGGCAGGGTTGTTGTCGGGATTGAGGTCGCCTTCGGAACGGGCATTAATCAGGTACATCTGCTTTTGGGCCCATGAAGGGGTAAGTCCGAACTGCATGGTTTGAAGCTCGTTGGGCTTGTCGCTGGTGATCACATAAGAACGGTCGCCCGGGGCCACATTGTAATTCGACTCCAGGTTGATGGTCGGTTTGAGCACACCAAAACGCTTCACAAACAACTCAATATCGATAACCTGAACAAAACGTCCACACATAAATTGAACTATTTTGGGTTAGAAGTATTGTGCCTCAAAGATAGTGCTTTGCAAGGTTTGTGCAGGGTTTCTGCAGGATTTCTGCAGGGTTTCTGCAGGACGTTCAGGACGTTCAGGACGCTTAGGACGCTTAGGATATTCACGACACCTTTACGGGGTGTCGATAAAGGAGTTTAGGGTTTACCCACCCCTGACCCCCGTTCGACTACGCTCACGGCAATGCCTGGGAGGGGAAACATAGTTCAGCTGAGCTAATTGGAACTATCTGAATTGACTGATGCGTTCATCAAATAAGGATAGATAATACAAACAAAAGCACTTAGGTACTTATGAACTCATGCACTTAGGCACTCATGCACTTACCCCTTTCCCCTACCGCGGCACAAAAACCGCGACCTCAATTGTCAATTATCAATTAAAAGTTAGTACCCATATAGTTTCAAAAACTGTCCCAGCTCGATGGTAACATCATTGGGATTTTGCCTGGCCCAATCAGTTACTTGGTTATACAGTTCAGTTTGTTGATTAAAATCGATAGGGTTGGGGCTTTCCTGAAGCCTGGGCATCGAAACATAAACTGTATTGGCCAGCTTGCCGGTTTGATTGGCTTTTCTAAGTTTCTTAAGGAATTTGAGGAACCCTTGCATGGAGCAATTTTCAAGATAGGCTTCAATTTTATGTCGCTCCTCGGGAAGGCATTTGCTGAAA
>CAZSIK010000032.1:20247-23593 GCA_964606515.1 uncultured Prolixibacteraceae bacterium | reverse complement strand
CACCATGTTGCCACAGGGCGAAAACCCTATTTCGGTTTGCATGGGTACCGCTTGCTATGTCAGGGGTGCCGAACAGGTGTTGGACGAATTCAGGCGACAATTGAAAATTGATGTAGGCGAAACTACTGCCGACGGGAAATTCTCACTCAATGCACTCCGTTGCGTAGGGGCTTGTGGATTGGCTCCTGTGGTAATGATCGGCGAAAAGGTACATGGACGGGTTGCTCCCGGCGATGTTAAAAAAATTATTGCCGATTATAAGGAGGGGTGCCCTGCGCACGTTTAACAAAAACAATTTGAGATAAACCAAAGAATGGCCACTTTAATAGGTGGCCATTTTCTCGTTATATGTAGTGAGGATTAATATACTGAAATAATCGAAAGGTTTGGAACGGCAACTATAACCGAATACATAAACTGCAAACCACTTGCAGGAAACGAAGCTGAGAAATAATCGGGAACTACATTTGGAAGTTCCACTATTTTCAACATTTCATTTGCTTTTTCTAATTTGACAATCAAGAATAGTAATTGGTCAACAAAAATCGATCATTTATTAATATCGTTTAAAAATGACGAAAATCTTCTTGGAAATTTAATTTGGAAACAATATGTTTGTCAAATAATAAATGATCAAAAAATTGAAATAATAATAATAATAATAATAATAATAATAAGATTTTCAAGTAGATAGACATTACAAATATCAAAATGTATTATTTTAAGCAAAAAGGCAACACGCCCTTTTTGAACATGCTGCCAATTTACAATTAAATAATTTGAAGTTTGCTTCGGCATAAGCAGCTTCAATCACTTAAAACACAAAAGTATGAAAAAAGTAACAATTTTAGTGGCATTGGCTCTTTTTTCAACAACATTCTTCTCTTGCGAAAAAGAAAAGATTCAGGATGAAGTTAAAGGCAATCTTGTTGAATCTTATTATGCAAAAGATGGAGTGCTTTATTTTAGTTCAGCTGAAGAGTTTGTAAAACTTAACGACCAATTATCGCAAATGAATCAAAATGAAATAATAGCCTGGGAAAAAACCATTGGTTTTACCTCATTTCGTTCGACCTATCATGCCCTTTTAGACGAATTGGATTCTATTAAGACCATTGAAGGGTTCAATTCTCTTCTTACAAAGAATAATGATGTATTGTTCTTGAAAGACAGCATTATTGAACCGGTCATCAGGCAGACATCCTACCAGCGCTGTGCCAATCGTAACGGATTATTTATGATAGGGGAGGTACTCCATAAGGTAACAGATAGTGAATTACTGGTTTTTGAAGATTGTTGTGCTGAAACTTCGATTGAAATGAAAAGTGTTGTAGAATCAGCGGAAAGATGTACCCAAAAAATTTCATTTGAACCCGTATTAAAACTAAAATCTTCAACCTATTGTGGCGACTCGGAGATGGACAGAAGTTCAATTGCCAACGATCGGTATTGCGAAGCATATTTCTATGTGGATCAAATACCACATAATATGGGAAATGGTGACATTCAATATTATTATGAAGTTGATTGTTATTCAAAAGGATATGCAGAAGGTCTTTTTGGTCGTTATTATTTATATAGTACGACCCATTATTGCATAGATGTTGAGGTCGTAGTTGAAGCTCCAAAATTTAGTTGCAATAACGGTTGTTTAACATTTTCGTTTGTAGAAGAAACTATCCCAATATCATCTGGAACATCGTCAAAAACTAAGACCAAATATTGGATTGATGGTCAACGGATAGGGGATTATGTCGTTAATCAAACTTTGCCAGATCCAGTGTTTAAAAGGGTTAAAGGTATTTTTTGGACAATTGGTACAGGACATGAAACGACTGCCGAAATCAATTGCGGATATGGATATTAAAAACAATTCAGGGTTGGGCTTTTTAGCCCAACCTATTAATTTATATTGCCATGAAAGTTAAAATTCTTTGTTTCGTTACTGCGTTTTTACTCACAACCATATGCTTTGGAAATATTAAATATGGTATTTCCATGTCTGGTGGTATAAGCAATATCTCAATATTAGATAAAGATTCTAAAGTAAAAATCAAACATTATTATGAGCCGCTTCCAGCGTTTTCGGTGAAAGGTTTTATCATCGAACCTGTTGGTTCGAAACGGTATTCTTTCGAACAGGGATTATCATTAGAAACATTTGGTGCAGAACATAATACACCATGGGATCTATACAACGATATTAAAAAAGAAATGCCAGACTATGAATTTGAACAAAGCTATAATAAAAGGACCTTTCAGATCACGGTTCCACTACTTTTAAGGTATAATTTTGAAAAATGGTTGGTTGTACATACAGGCATAAACAATGTTTTTTATTTAAAACAAGAACAGCATATGGTCACCAATTGGTATACACTAAGGGGGGAAATTGGTTTCGATATTATTATTAAAAACCTGTTCATAGTAGGAGCAAACGGCACATACGACCTTACTCCTTCTGGACGGTACGTTTCCTATGACATTTTCAACAGATATTATAGTGCAACACTGAAATTAGGGTATATACTAAATTAATTTCAGGAAACACCATGCGACTTTCAAAGCAAATACCAATATAAATCCCGAAGTACATTGAGTCATGTGCGTTTTATTCAGCAATTAAACTACAAATTTTTCATTGGACTTCGGTTACAATAATGAAGTACTCAAAAAGAGTACGTAAACAAAAACCTGATCAGATGGCTCGATTTTTCATTATTTTTTTATTGCTTTTACCATTGGTGGTTTTATCGAAACAATATACTATCAGTGGGTTTGTTGTAAATAACAATACCCGTGAAGCATTGGTTTCGGCTTATATTACCGATTCACTAGGTCGTCAATTGGCTATTACCAATCAATCGGGCTGTTTTGGTTTTTCTTTTCCTGAAGGTCAGGTTAAGTTAGTAGCCCGGTATGTTGGTTATAAAAATGAATTCCACTCATTCAATCTGAACAAAGATACCCTGATCAATTTTTATCTCATTGAAAAAGAAGAGGTCATCGATGAAGTGGTCATTACTGGTGAGGTCCCTATTCATGAACAAACCCTGATGGGAAAAACAGTGTTTCCCATGTCGAAAATTCTGGCTGTTCCATCGTTTGTTGGTGTTCCCGACCTGATGAAAGCAATTACTGTTATCCCTGGGATTAATGCAGGTAACGATGGCCGTTCCAATATATTCGTAAGGGGTGGCGATCGCGGTCAGAACCTGATCCTGCTCGATGGAGCCAAACTCTACAACACCAGCCATTTCGGAGGTTTCATATCACTTTTCAATGCCGATCTGATTAAACAGGTCGAAGTTTATAAGAGTGGTTTCCCCCCGCGTTACGGCGGCCG
>CAZSIK010000032.1:8988-20237 GCA_964606515.1 uncultured Prolixibacteraceae bacterium | reverse complement strand
GGGCATCATCGGTTATCGATATCACTACCCGCGATGGTAACCGAGAAGAGGTTCATGGTAAGTTTAACCTGGGCCTGTTGAGTTCCGGTTTTTCTCTTGAAGGCCCTATCGGGGAAAAATTATCGTTTGTAACTGGTATCAGAACAACCTACTACGATCTTTTTACTATCAAGAAACGGATTGAATACAAATATAAATCCGATATCAATTACTTAGGATATACCTTTTATGATGCTAATGCAAAACTGACTTTCCATGCTTCTGATAAACACCGTATTTTCATCAATTTTTTTTCGGGTAGTGATTTTAATAAAAACTGCGATAAAACCGAAACCAGCTCGATGAACAGCGAGAATTTTACGAAGTATGTGGTCAATAATCTTTGCTTATCGGTCGGGAACCGGTTAACATTGAATGCCAAAGCTATGTGGCACAATTTATTTACATTTTCGAATTATGGCAATTCCCTGAACTCAAAATATCACCAAATATATAAAGGCTTGACCACCATCGAGAACTATAATTCAGAAACGTTAATTAAAGAATTTAATCTTCAAAGCCGCTTTGAGTATTTCGGATTTAAAGGCAATGTAATTAAATCGGGTTTCGAATACAGTTACTACCAATTTGTACCGGGAATCTCGCATACTTATTCCGAGAATTATACATCGGGATCAAAGACAGATACCGTTCAGGGGTATTTAACTCCCATTTTATCACATGAAACGTCTTTTTATTTTGAAGATGACATTGCAATAGGAAAACAAATCTTTCTTAATATTGGGATGAGAGGTGTTTTTTTTAGGTCAAGAAGCACTAATTACTTAAAGGCAGAACCACGGTTTTCCATACGTGCTCAGTTGGGAAAGAACTTATCAACCAAAGCTAATTACACAATAATGAACCAATTTAACCATGTAGTGGTTTCAACTTTTAACATCTATGAGAAAGAGGTATGGATTGCATCGACTAAAAATATTCCCCCACAACAGGCACAACAGTTTTCTTTTGGTATTTTCGGGACTGCTCCAGTAATTAATATGGAATTCTCGGCAGAAACATATTATAAAACCATGAACAATTTGCTTGAATACAAGGCGCCTACTTCCGGTGACATTGCCATTACCGACCTTGAAGCAATGGTGGTAAAAGGGGGAAAAGGAGAGGCATATGGTTTTGAATTCCAAAGCAAGTACTCTGCAAAACGTTTTTCGGTCGATGCCAGTTATGTCTTGTCGTGGAATTACCGGCAATTCGATGAAATAAATAACGGAGCATGGTATCCGTTTCTATTCGATCGCCGGCATCAATTTTCCTTTCTTACAAGCCTGATTTTAGGCAAACACTATTCGCTGAACACCAATTTCCAATTTTCGACCGGATCTCCGTGTACAATACCCGACTCATACGTCAGCACAAGATCTGACACCTATTATGAATACTATACTTTTTCAGAAATAAACAATTATCGGATGCCTGACTACCATCGGTTGGATTTGGCTCTTGTTAAAAGGGAAAAAATAAAAAAAGGCCGTATCCAGCAATTTTCCCTGAATATTTACAATGTCTTTGCCCGTCAGAATCCTATTAGGATCTATTTTGAAAAAGGGAAAGTTTTTCAAACATCTCTTTTTACCATTATTCCAACCATCAGCTACTCACTGGAATTTTAAAAATATGAAGAAGATTACATTCTTGAGTACAGTTATTGTTATGATTTTGGCTGCTTGCGAAAAAACAATAGAATTTGATTATAGTACGATTGAATCGAAGCAGAAAATTGTAATTCAAGCTTATTTAGGTTCGGAGACTGGCGTAAATGCATACATTTACAAAAGCCTGCCAATCAACAATTCCGAAGGCGATCCCTATTTACAGTCACCCCAAGTTTGGATTTATTGTAACGATTCAGCTTATGCCAAGCTTCATGAAACCGATTCGAGTTTGTACTGTTTGGCTGATACGGTTAAGTTACGAGAAAACAATCGGTACAAACTGGTCGTTGAAGCCGAAGGATTTGAAACAGCAATTTCTAATACTGAGACCTTGTTAAAAGCCGTAACCATAGATACTATTTATAAAACATTTGATTCGATTAATTGGGTTGCTTTCATTTTTGTTCATTTTACAGACCCTAATCCAGAGATCAACCAGCATCATATTAGCATTGATACTTACCTTCATTCCGAATCCAACAAAACTCGACAAGTAAAAGGAATTGTAAATGATATAGGGTATGATGGCAATAAAAGGATTTTTTATGGGCGCTATTATGAATCCTTTGACTCGGCATTGGTAAATATTTGTACTTCTTCTTCCACATTAATTGAATTTGAAAAGAGTTTTTTAGATTATGAAGTATCATACAGCAATTACATGTACGAAACGATTTTTCAGGTAAAAAGTTATATTACTAATGGGTATGGTTTTTTGGGGACTTACGAACAGACCTCCTGTTTTTACAGAAAACCCAATTGAAAATCAACCTTGAGATGAGAAAAAGAAGCCTCATCTCAAGGTTAAAGGGTGCAGTCTATTTTAATTTTCAGGACATGTCATTAGTTGTCTTATTTCTTCCCCCATAATTTTAATCCCTTTTTCAATCTCCTCAGGTGAGGGATTACTGAAGTTCATCCGGATATTCCGACTTCCATCGCCATTGACAAAGAACGATTTACCGGGAACAAAAACCACTCCCCTTTCCATACAGCGGCAGACCAGTATTTCCGAATCGACCCCATCTGGCAGGGTAAGCCAGGTAAACATGCCTCCGCAAGGTTTTGTAAATTGAACCTCTTCGGGCAGCAAACTTTCAATCAATCCTAACATTACACTACATTGTTCACTATAGGCTTCACGAATTTTTCGAAGGTGAAGGTCAATATCATGATGGGTTAAAAAATGGTGTAAAATATACTGGGTCAGGTTATTGCTATGCAGGTCGGTCGATTGTTTGGCCTTCACAAAGTGGCTGGTCAGTCCATCCGGAATAACCACCCACCCCATTCTCAAACCAGGGGCTACCATTTTCGAGAACGAACCCGACCAGAAGACCTTGTCCGGTGCATATTTATAGACCGGGGGAAGTGTACCGGGCCTGAATGTTATTTCATGGTACGGGTCATCTTCCAACATCAGCAAATCGTTGCGATTCAGCAGTTCGCCCAATCTCTCGCGGGTCTCCTGATCGTAACAGATCCCTGAAGGGTTTTGATAACAGGGAATGCCATAAAAAAACTTTGGCGATGTAGTATGGCAAATCACTTCAAGCTGTTCCAAATCGGGGCCGTTTTCAAGCAGATCGATGGCTTTATAATCGGGCAGATAACCCGAAGTAGCCTGAATGGCCCCCAGATAGGTGGGCTTTTCGATCACCATAACATCGTGGGCATTGAGCCACATTTTGGCCATTACATCGATGGTTTGCTGCGATCCGTTGGTAATTACCACATTTTCAGGCGATATATCCAGACTGTACTTTTTATTGTACCGTTCTGAAATCCATTCTCTAAGAGGCAGATACCCCATCGACCCGGCATACTGCATAATTTCCATGCCTTTTTCTTTCATTACCGCCCGGGCCGATTCGCCTATCCATTCAGAAGGGAAAAAACGGGGATTGGGCAGGCCACCGGCAAACGAAATCAGTTTTGCATTCCCGGCCATGCTCAATATTTGGCGGATAAACGAAGGGGGAATGTTCTTAAAGTTCTCGGAGAACTTTTGTTCGGGATGACTTTCTACATCCTGGTAATTGTGTTTCATCTTTCGTTGATTTTTGGTTATAAAAAAAGCCCTCCCCGGTACTCCACACCGGAAAGGGCTATTACTTCAATTCAGATCATGAGCTCCTTATCCTATGTGGAAAAGTCCACCTGGATAATCGCTGCAATATGGATAGAATATAAAAACATACTTTTTATCTTATAAAATAAAAAAAAGCCACCCTCCTGAAGGAGAATGGCTTATTGCTATTTTTTTTTACAAATTCTCCTCTTTACCCAATTGGGGCAATCGCTGCAATCGCAATAACAGAGGCTGTGAATGTGTGTTTTTTCATTTTCGCATGTACTATACCCTACAAAACAAACAAATTATTTGTAAAAAAAGTGGATGAAAGGGAGGTATTTTCTTTTTTATGCAGAATGTTAACAAAAAGGTTTATACCTGTTCTAAGTTTGTAGCCAGGTCGATCAACCGATTGGAAACCGCGTAAATGGTAAGCCCGGAAACCGATTTGATCCCTGTTTTCTGCACAATATTTTTTCGATGGGAAACCACGGTATGAAAGCTGATATAGAGTTTTTCGGCAATTTTTTTTCTCTTTTCAAGTTTTTCGACCACTGGAATCAATACAGTATCTTCGATTAAAATGAAGGCAAAACAGATTGGCATTTTTCGCTACGGTACAATGAGGCCGACAACGAGCCGATCAACCTACAATGGTTCGTTCAACATTGAATTGTTCCCTGCCAAATTAATTACAATAAAATTGACAACCAATCACTTATATTTTTTTTGTGAAAAGGAGATTCGTATTTTCTGCCTGTTTGTAGTTTTCTAATGCTTTTCTCGCCCATCAAAGTGGTAAAACAAACCGAAGGGGTACCGGTCGACCGCAACACCATACAAGAAATCGGCACCTTTGCTTTTTTTGGGGAATTTGGAAAAATAGAGTCACTTTTTTCTCGAAAGGCACTAAAAAAAACTGCCCGTGTGAATGCACGGGCAGCCTTTTGAAATCAAAAAATTCAGCTTACTCAGCTGCTTCTTTGCTTTCCTCTTCCGAAGCAGGCTCTTCCTCGAAGTTTAACAGCTTATTTTCCTGAAGAATATTGTACCATTGGACCAATTTTTTGATGTCGGAAACATAAACACGGGCCTCATCATAATTTGGCAATACTTCTTTTAAGTAAGCTTTCAATACTGCAGGTTCCGATTTATGATCGATTGCCTGGCCAAAGTTTTCTTTTTCTGCAACTTTCTTCAGCACTTCTTTAAGGCTGGTTTCCCCATCGGAAGTAAAGATGGCAATGTCTTCGAGCGAAATAATCTTGTTCGAACTGTAGGCCGGCATTCTTTTGCCGGTTAACAACGATTCAACAATCACATTATTGGCTCCTTTCGAAACCATTTTGAATAATCCGGGTTGTCCGCTTATGGAAAGAATGTCTTTCAGCATAAATTAATTTTTTTAAAATCCGCGCCGAAGATAGTAAAAATGATTCGATATTTTCTGCTCCTTTCCTCAATCGGTTTATTTACTTAACCCAAATTGCTTCGAAATCCCAATTTTATACCATCGTCCTGGTTGCCTAATATTCCCATAATCAATATATTCGATATTAATTAGATTGTTTATCGAACCCGAAACCATCCATCCCCTATATTTCAAGTTTGCTTTCAGATTGATGAGATAAAAAGGTTTATAATCAGATAATTGCACGAATTGTTGATTCTCGTATTCCTCATAAGTACCAAAGCGGTCTTGCCACGAAAAATGCCAATTCACTGTTAGGTTATTCATTAATTGATGGTCGAGCGAAATATCGATCCGGTGCTTCAGGTAATTCAATGCGTAATTCGAGAGGTATTCCTGTTCAGCCTTATCCTGTAAAAGATACGTGTATTGAACCGAAATATTGTTCACAAATACATGGTTTTTAAACGCTTTTTCCAAATTTGCCTGCATGGCCACTTCTATTCCTGAAGTATTTATGCGCGAGTAATTAATTGTCCGCCACTTCTCTTCCGGTTTTTCTTTTACCCAGTCGATAAGGTGATAGGCACCTGAATAAAAACCAGTTAAAGAGCTTTTCATCCAATTATACTCAAACTTATACCCCAATTCATATCCTATAATTTCTTCAGGTTTCAAGGCAGGGTTTCCTTCGTTGTTGGGCCCTTGGTAGAACAAGTCGGTATAACTTGGCATTCTCATTGACTTGCTGATTGAGGCCTTCAAATGTGAATATGAACCAAGTTTAATAACCATATCCAATCCTGGATAAACAAACCATTTTAAACCCAGGTCGCTGTTCCGGGTGAAATTGATCCCCCCACTTAAGGTGACTTTTGAAAAATAATACTTGTGCCCCAGAAAAACAGACCATTGAGCGCGCGAATGGAAGCGATTCAATAAGATGGAATCGTTCATAGGACAAAACACCGGGTTTGAAGCCACTTCGCCCAGATTGGTACTGTATATGGTTTCGGTACGCACATCAAAACCAAGCGTAGAAACCGACTTTAAACTATGTAAATAATTGGCTAACAGGTTTGATCCCCAACTTTCGGTAGTGTGAAAATTGGAATACAGTGCCGGTTGATCGCGCATCAGTAAAAAGTGGTCGTTGTTTCGTCGGTAATATACTTTGGGTTCCAGAATCAGTTGTTTTGCCTTGATCCTGAATTCAAATGAAGAAAAAAGGGTGTTGGTTTCCTCATATTGATTTGGAAATTTTGGCGAATAAAAGCTATTCGCGCCGAAAGCCTTTTCGGTATACCCCAATTGAACCCCTAAAGAATAAGTATCATTTGATCGAGAAACCCGATAAAATAAATTGTTGTACCTAAAGTCGGTATTCTGGATATGTCCATCGGTCTGAAGATGGTTGGCACTCAACAAGTGACCGGTATTTTGGTGCAAAACCGACAGCAATAATTTTTCGCCATGCATTTGGTACGAACCTGCTTCAGCCCCCAGGTAAAGAAAGTTTTCTTTTACCGAACGGGTTACAATATTGATCGCACCTGAAAAAGCACCTGGTCCGAAGCGCCATGCCCCGGGGCCTTTAAGGATTTCAATACGTTCAATGGCTGAAAAATCGACTGGTAAGTTCAGGTTGTGGTGTCCGGTTTGGGGATCAGTAATGTTTACGCCGTTCAAAAGGAGGAGAACCTGATCGAAAGAGCCGCCTCTGATAGATACATCGGCTTGAGCCCCGTTACTACCACGTTGTCGGATATCAACATTGGCAGCTAACTCGATCAACTCGTTTATCGACGATACCGCTGCCCGCTCAATTTCCTCGCGGCCTATACTCTGCACTACCCTGGCCACTTCCGAGTAGCTCGCGGGTTTGATGTCTTCTGTTATATCAATTTCTTCAAGGTCGTACGATTTATATACAGGTCCTTCCGGCTCTTGAGCCAAAACCGTTCCCGGATTGGCAAACTTTAAATATACTACCAGAAGGCAACCAATTTTGATTGTACGTTTTAAAGAACAGAAAACAGCAAACCTTTTGCCCGACCATCTTTTAAAGACAGTAAGCATTTGATTTTGTTTTTGTTTGTTCATTAATAATCCTTATTTAATTCAAACAACAAAAATAGCTTAAAATGAAAGGAAAATGGTTCTTTTAATTATCGATAAAAAAGTTGAAGCTGCTGATTAGGATCCAAATCCCCTAAGAAAAAAATCTTTTTTTAGTTTCATGCTTTTAAATTTAAAATTAATCCGTTGATTTTCAATTATTTTTTGCCCTTTCATTGACAAATTCCTTTTTTTTTCATAACTTGAACTGTTTTAAGTGTATTGCGAAAGTAAACTATTTGTTAACAGGAAGTGTTTAAAACAGGAAAATAAGATATTTATATCCTTATATTTATTATCTTTGAACCATGTGAAACCCAAAAAACCGAAGAGCTATGTATACAGTACAATTTAGCAACAAGTTATTAGGACTAGAAAACAGTTTGAAATACTATGCCCTGAGTTTGACTTCAGATATGGATCGTGCGAATGATTTGGTTCAGGAGACCTTTTTAAAAGCCCTGACCTATCAGGACAAATTTGCTGCGGACACTAATTTCAAAGCATGGGTGTATACAATCATGAAGAATACCTTCATCAACGATTACCGTAAAGCGGCCAAATCGAGAAACAGTCTGACCGGATCCAATAGTGAATTTCATTTAAAGATCACCAAAGATCGTTTGTATCCATCGCCCGATTCTTTTTATTCTTCAAATGAGATTGAAAAAAGCATATCAGCCCTTGAGGATGAATATCGGATCCCTTTTCAAATGTTTCTTGATGGCTACAAGTACAAGGAAATCGCAGATAAACTCGATTTACCCTTGGGTACAGTTAAAAGCAGGATATTTTTTACGCGTAAAAAACTCACTGCTACTTTAAAAGATTTTGTGAGGTAAAGCCCAAGCAAAACACATATCAAGGCCCTGAAAAGGGCTTTTTTTATTCCCAATTTCAAGGTTTTATGCAGAAGCTTTCAATTCCCAGGCGATAGGAATCGAGGCCAAAGCCCATGATGCTTCCTTTGCATACAGGCCCGATAAGCGATTCGTGCCTGAAATTTTCCCTCGTGAGAATGTTCGAGATATGCACTTCAACTACAGGCGATTTAATTCCTGCAATCGCATCACGAATGGCAACAGAAGTGTGGGTATAGGCTCCGGCATTTAAAATGATCCCGTCGTAATTAAATCCTACTTCATGTAATTTATTAATAATTTCTCCTTCAACATTCGATTGATAATAATCAATGGGATTATCAGGAAAAATCTTGTTTAGTTTAATAAGATAATTTTCAAAACTTTGATCCCCATAAATGCTTTTTTCCCTAAGTCCTAATAGGTTAAGATTGGGGCCGTTAATGATAATAATCTTCATGTTTATAGATTTTATTTGTTAATCATCAATAAAAATTGTAAATTTGAAATAAAAAAATAATAGGCTTTACAGAACCAAAATTATTATATAGTGTTATTGTAAAAGAAAAATCAAAAATAAAATAAAAATAAAAGATTATGAAATGGGATGACAGCATTAAGGGATTTGAAAGTTATTTGAGATTGGAAAAAGCATTATCTCAAAATTCGATTAATGCCTATATCAATGATATCAACAAGTTAGTTGATTTCTTGAAGGAAACTCAGAAGGGGATTACCCCTCAAAAAGTGAAGCTTGCCAACCTTCGCAGCTTTGTGGAATGGCTCAGTGAGAGAGGAGTGAGTCCCCGTACTCAGGCTCGAACCATTTCTGGCATCAAGTCGTTTTACAAGTACCTGTTAATTGAAGAAAAAATTAACAGCGACCCCACTACCCTACTCGAATCACCGAAAATTGGCCGAAAGTTGCCCGACATCCTTAGCCAGGAAGAAATCGACTCATTAATTTTTGCTGTAGATACCGACAAATCGGAAGGACAAAGGAACAGGGCCATACTTGAAACTTTATACAGTTGTGGTCTTCGTGTAAGCGAACTGGTTGGTTTAAAAATGAGTAACCTGTTCTTTGATCAGGGTTTTGTCAAAATTGAAGGTAAAGCCAATAAAGAAAGGCTGATTCCAATTAGTGAAAGGGCAATCAAGGAGATAAACCAATATATTGAAGGATACCGTTCTACGTTAAAAATTTCGTCCAATGCATACGACATTCTGTTTCTAAATCGTCGTGGGCAGAAGTTAAGCCGCGTAATGATTTTCACCATCATTAAGAATCTTGCCGATAAAGTAAACCTGAACAAGAAAATTAGTCCACATACCTTCCGTCACTCCTTTGCAACCCACCTCATCGAAGGAGGGGCTGATCTTAGGGCTGTGCAGGAAATGTTAGGTCATGAGTCGATTTTAACAACCGAAATCTATACCCATATCGACAGGGATTATCTGAAAGATACGATCAATAAATTTCATCCAAGGTCATAATTCTCGAATGAGCATAAAAAAAACCGGGTGATACCCGGTTTTTTTATTTTATTAACAGAATCTGTTTATGAAAGTCTAGCTTTTAAAGCCTCGTATTGGGCTTTTAATTTTGCGGGGAGTGAAGCTCCGAACTGCTCTTGATGCTCGGCAATCAATTCGCACTCGTCAAGCCATTTAGACTTGTCCACAATCAATAATTCATCCATCAATTCAGCTTGACCGGCCAAACCTTCAATGTTGATGTCTTCTTTCTTGGGAACAAAACCAATTGGGGTCTCTACAGCGCCAACATTTCCCATCACACGGTCGATAATCCAACCCAGAACGCGGATATTGTCGCCATATCCTGGCCATAGCCATTTACCTTCAGCACTCTTCCTGAACCAGTTTACATTGAAAATCAAAGGTAATTTGCTCTTATCGGGAGCATGTTCCCCAATATTGATCCAATGTCCGAAATAATCGCCCATGTTGTACCCACAGAATGGCAACATGGCGAATGGATCTCGGCGCACACCGGCTTTAAGACCGATGGCAGCAGCAGTAACTTCGGAACCTACAATAGAGCCCATGAACACACCATGGTTCCAATCGAACGATTGGTACACGAGGGGTACAGTACCGGGGCGGCGGCCACCGAAAAGGATGGCTGCAATTGGCACACCTGCGGGATCTTCCCAGGCAGGATCAATTGCAGGGCATTGGCTGGCTGGTGCCGTAAAACGGGCATTGGGATGGGCAACCAATTCACCAGAAGCAGGATCATGTACTTTATTTTTCCAGTTGATGGTACCAGCCGGGCAATCGTGACCAATACCTTCCCACCAGATGTCTCCTTCAGGGGTAACCCCTACATTGGTGAAGATGGTGTTTTTATCGGCACTGTGCATGGCATTCGGGTTGGTTTCATCCGAAGTGAAAGGAGCCACACCAAAGAAACCAGCTTCAGGGTTAATGGCACGCAATACTCCGTTTTTATCGAATTTCATCCAGGCAATATCGTCGCCCACAGTTTCAACTTTCCATCCCGGAATGGTAGGAATAAGCATGGCGAGGTTTGTTTTTCCGCAGGCACTTGGGAAGGCAGCAGCAATGTACTTCTTCTCACCTTTGGGGTTGGTAATTCCCATGATTAGCATGTGCTCGGCCAACCAGCCTTCGCGTTTGGCCATATTGGAAGCAATACGCAGGGCAAGGCATTTCTTGCCCAGGAGGGCGTTTCCACCGTAACCCGATCCAAACGACCAGATTTCATTTGTCTCCGGGAAATGGGAAATAAATTTTTCGTCGATATTGGATGCACAGGGCCATCTAACATCTTCCTGACCTGGTTTCAGAGGTGCACCTACAGAATGCATACAAGGAATAAAGTCTCCGTCACCTAAAATATCAAGAACTGCTTGTCCCATACGGGTCATAATCCTCATGTTTGTAACAACATATGCTGAATCGGTAATCTCAACACCTATTTTGGCAATATTTGAGCCCAGAGGACCCATGCTGAAGGGGATAACATACATGGTGCGTCCTTTCATGCAGCCTTTGTAGCTCTTTAACATTTCAGCCTTCATCGC
>CAZSIK010000032.1:8183-8978 GCA_964606515.1 uncultured Prolixibacteraceae bacterium | reverse complement strand
CATCCAGTTATTGGTTGGGCCGGCATCTTCCTTCTTCTCGGTACAGATAAAAGTACGGTTTTCAACCCGGGCCACGTCGCTGGGATCGCTATTAAACGCGTAACTGCCAGGCCGTTTTGTTTCATCCAGTTTTACGGCGGCTCCCGATTTTACCATTTCGGACAATAACCGTTGGTTCTCTTCTTCCGAACCATCACACCAATACACACTATCGGGCTGGCAGATTTCTGCCCATTCTTTCACCCAAGCTAAAAGCTTCTGGTTGTTTGTCATGTTGAATTCTTGTTTAAATTTAATAACTTATTGTAATATTGCTAATTATGCTCTCTTATCTTTTTTTCTGAACTTCACAAATATAAATACATATTTTTCATCGCTGCTTTTAGTATTTTCAAGGCTTGGGTTTGTTTACAATTTTTTAAGAATGGACTAAAGAGGCTGATTCTGGTTTTAATATTGAAACCTGTTTCATAAATAATTTGCAGAACGAGAATTTGGTAGTTTTTCAATTTTGCTTCGTAAACTATTGAAAATAGTATTTTACTTTGCAAAAAAAATGGATTATGGAGTACTCGTTAAATAACAAGGAAGGCAATTATCGTAAAGTTGAGCGTTATGATCAGGAAACTACTGAAAAACTCTCTGCATTGTATCGGCAGGCAATTCAGTTATTAGGCGAAAATCCCGAAAGAGAAGGATTGGTAAAAACTCCGGAAAGGGTGGCTAAAGCCATGCAGTTTTTACCAATCCTTCTCTTTCGGGATTTTCGAAGAAGGAATTCATGAAGGCGTTGAA
>CAZSIK010000032.1:3757-8173 GCA_964606515.1 uncultured Prolixibacteraceae bacterium | reverse complement strand
GGCTAAAGCCATGCAGTTTTTTCTTCAGGGATACGAAATGAACCCGGAAGAAATTCTTCGGTCGGCACTTTTTATCGAAGATTACAAGCAAATGGTAGTAGTTAAAGACATTGAACTTTTTTCGATGTGCGAGCACCACATGTTGCCTTTTATTGGGAAAGCACACGTGGCGTACATTCCCAACGGCAAAGTAACCGGCTTGAGCAAAATAGCCCGTGTAGTCGAAGCTTTTTCGCGCAGACTTCAAATCCAGGAGCGACTAACTATGGAAATAAAGGATTGCATCCAGAATACCCTTGAACCCCTTGGTGTTGCGGTAGTTATCGAAGCACAGCACCTGTGCATGCAGATGCGTGGAGTTCAAAAGCAGCATTCAGTTACTACCACTTCAGATTTTACCGGTGCATTTAACCGTGTAGCCACACGAGAAGAATTCTTCAAGATCATCAGCAGCAACCTTCATTAATTAGTTTATAAAACACGCAACTTACCACGATCGATAACATTTTATGGTATCTTTGGTTCAGGCCAAAGTTTATCACTATGGAACGAGCATGGTTCGATCCTTATAAACACGAATAATAATTCATCATGCGAGTTCCATCCGGCCTTTAGAAACCAATAATTTTCGGATGAAAGAGCTTGTTTTATTAACCGGTGCAGCTGCCCGCATCTCACAAGAAGTTGCAATTCTGGATCAGTTAGTCCTGAAAAAAGGACTTTCTTTATCCCCTGAAGAAACCTGTCTGGCTGGTTTCAGCTCAGGAGCCTTGAATATCGCTGCCATCAATGCTTGTTTCAGGGCGGAAAACCCGCTTTCATGGAACCGTTATTACAAAGACGAAATCCTTTTCAACTTAAGCACCGAACAAATTTTTCATCGCAAAAAGCCTTTACCCTTCGAAACGGGTCCATTAAGAGGTAAAATTGAAGAATTCATGGAACATGCAGGTTTCCGTTCTTTCCACGATCTTCCCTTTCACAGCTACATCCTTATTTTTTCAATCCGAAGGTTGTCGGTAAGGTGGGCAAGCAATCAGAAACACAAAAACGGAGCTGCCAATCTTATCGATTTGTTGATGGCAACCTCGGCCATACCCATTCTTTTTCCCGACCAGCCTGTACTCTCGACTGTTGGAATGAACTGCAACCTGCCTTCAGGTCATTTCCTCGATGGAGGTAGCATTGGAACCTTTGTTGGATTCAAAACCCATCTTCAAAAAATGGTGCGAAAAAGAGGGCCTTTCCAGCGCTTATTCATTATCAGTCCGATGAGGGAAGTCACTTCCGAAGATTTTGATGAATTCAATTCACTCTTGCCCAGTAACGATCTTTTAAAGCTTAATATTAAAGACTTCGGTATAATAAAAAACTTCCTTTCCATGATTTCGATGAATGGCTTCGATACCTTCATCAAACAATTTTACAAATGGAACAACGTCCGAAGGCATCCCATCGCGCATGAAATATACGTATGTGTGCCCCAGTTGTCCGAAAACTTTCCCATTCTCAACTTCAACAAGCAAAAGCTTCAATACGAATCGGTGGTACGGTGGGCCAATGAGAATCCCGAAGCCCTGGCCATTCCTCTCGAAAACTACATGATCCATTTCAACGAAAGATGAGCGTGTCATTCAAAAAATGCTTATTCCATGGTTTTTTTCTTCTTATAATCTGATGGGGAAACTTTCATTATTTTTTTAAACACCCTCGAAAAATGATGGATATCGTAAAAGCCACAATCAAAGGCAATTCGTTCCATTTTACTTTGGGTATGGTGTAATAAATGCAGCGATTTTTCAAGCCTTCGCTTGGTAATATATTGTTGTACCGTTAATCCGATATTTTCTCGGAAGAGCCGGGCAAACGAGTTTGTGGCAAGATTGGCCTTTCCGGCCAGGAATTCGTTACTCAGGGTTTGATGAAGATTAAGGTCGATGATATTTAAAACGGCCATAATTCTTGGATCATAATTGTTTATCAGCCAATTTTCCTTCGGTATGTGACCTAATACTTCAAACAATATCGCGTTCACTTCAATCAAAACCTGAAAACCGATATCCTGAAAATTGGAAATCAGCGACGACCTTACCGATAACAACTTATGCCTCAAACCAGGAGTAAGTTCAATGGGATACAATCCCGGGGCATAACCATCGAACTTGAGCCCAAGGTTGAAGTGGATGAATAGGTGGTCGAACATTTTAAAGCTTTGAAAACCTGATATATCATCGTGATGAGACATACGGCTTCCTCTAATGTTCCCTATATGGATATCGGGATTATAAATCGTGGAAATCGAAAATGGCGTATTGGGCGGTATGAGCACGCAATAGCGATGGTCAGGTTCAAAAACCTGACTTCCATAACTGATTACCGCCCCGGGAATTTCATTATAATAAAACCGCCAGAAAGGGGCTGTAAGATCATTGAAATTCCAGTCAGAAAACTTCCAGTACCGGCAACAATGCAGGTTGACCTGAATTTCATCGAAGCTTTGCTTAACTTCAGATGGATCGATTCGTTGATCGGCAAGTTTCATTATAAAATTGTTCGTACTTGATTCTGTAATGTTTATTTTATACACATAATGGCATTTCCGGTGCAAGCAGTTTATCGTTTGAAATGTATAGTTTTGGCTGTAAAATTAATAATTCTGAAGCAAAACAAAGTTTAATATCTACAAAATGGAAACTATAAAAAAACAAGCCGTACGGCTCTCTTCCAACGAAAGCGGTACATTTAAAAGCCAGATCGTTATTGGGGTATGTGCCCCCGGTGATCCCCGAATCGATGAAGAGGCCAGGCAAAGGACCCAGAATATTGTTGAGAAAATAGCCGGAATTGTTGCCGGTAAAGTCCACCAACCTTCTGGGGAACCAGTCAAAGTGGTTTGGTCGCCGGTACTGATCGACGGAGAAATTCAGGCTGACCTGGTAGCCAGGCAGTTTAAATCGGAAGGAGTTAATATTGTAGTTTGTACTCCCGATACCTGGTCCTTCCCTCAATTAACCCTGATGAGCCTGATGGCCCACTTTCCCAAAGATACTCCATTGAATATTACCTGCGGAAACAGTGCCCCAAAACCAGGCGTAGTGTATGCCCATGCCGTGAATGGTGCTTTCGCCCAACAAGGCCGCCTTACTCACCTGAACGTGGGATCGTGGGAAGATACTGGTATGAACCCTGAAATCAGGCCTTTTACTATTCAGGGACTAATCGACTGGTGTTTTGCCGCAGTCACCTATGTTGGATTAAAAGGACGAAGGGTGGTATGTTTTGGTCACGATTCGATGGGAATGGAAACTGCATTAACCCATGTGAATGCAACCCGGAACACCTTCGGTATTGAGGTCACCCGCCTCGACATGAAATTATTGGCTGATAAATTAGCCAAAAAAGATTACGATCCCAAAGAATTAAAAGCCCTGAGGAATTGGACCGTTTCTCACATGGGTTCGGTAGAGATTTTACCGGGAAATGGAAGTGACAACCTGGATGTTTCCTTATCTATGTACCTCATATTAAGAGATTTATTGCATGAATTGAATGCAGTGGCCGGTGCTTTCATGAACCAGCTTGAATGGGGCAGCGACCGCAGAGGCATCCCCCTACCCATTTGTGACCTTGCCGAATCGTTGTTCAATTCAACCTTTGACCATAACGGTCCCAAAGAAGTTATTCCTTTTGGTACTGAAGCCGATATGCAAGGAACCCTTACCATGCTGTTCAAAACCTGGTTGTCGGGTGGCAATCCTCCCCTTTTCATGGATTTCAGAAAAGTATGGGAACCCTGGGAATTGAAAGAAAAAGTAAAAGAACTTGGAATCAGTGTTAAGGGCGATGAACCCTGGTTGCTGAAAGGCCTGGTCGATGGCGACAACTCGGGTTCTGCCAGTTTAAACTGGGCTGGATTGCCAGGTGAAAAAACCGAAGCCATATTGAAACGCATCACCATGCCTTCGGCCGATCCGGGATACTTCCCTGGTGGTGGTAATAGCGTTACCTTTGTTTCACCCGGGGGCATCGACGGGATCGCGAGCCGTTTGGCCTATTCCGAAATGAACGGGATGTTCAGCCTGATCTGGGACGAAGCCACCACGCTCGACCTTCCTGAAAAACTGGCCAATTTTATAGCCAACAGTTCAAACGTTACCTGGCCTCATACTTGGGTTACTCCTAAATATGCCTCGATGGCCGAATACAAACAATTGGCCCCAGCCAACCATTTCCACATGACCTGGGGTTTGCGTCCGGCGGTGCTTCAATATTGGATGGACCTGGCCAACGTGCTTTCGGTGGCCCCATGGCAAAACCGTCCGGCATTCATCGAAGGTACCGATAGGCCTATTCCATTGATGTATTTGCTTAACGGAGGTGAAAAAATGCTAAAATGGGTTTCGTATCTTTTAGCTA
>CAZSIK010000032.1:0-3747 GCA_964606515.1 uncultured Prolixibacteraceae bacterium | reverse complement strand
GAGGTGAAAACCTCACCAAGGTTCTTAGAAAAAAATAAACCTTTTACTGTCATTCTTGCAAGATGAAAAAGTTTTCGTGCCTGGCCATCGATATGGGTGCTGGCAGCATACGAGGAATGCTGGGGGTGTTCGATCAAAAAATAACCATCACCGAGTTATTCCGATTTGAGAATACTATCGTGGAGCAAAATGGGTTTGAGCGCTGGAACCTCGACTCCATTCATCAAGGAATTGCTACTTGTATTGAAAAAGCCTTGGAATTGGACACCCCTCCGTCAAGTATCTCGGTTGATTCGTGGGGGGTCGATTTTGTACTGCTTGGCCATGATGGAAAACCCCTGGGCTGGCCTATTGCCTATCGCGACAAAAGAACCATGGGAATGCAGGAAAAATGGACCAATGAATATCTTTCCAAACCTGAAACCTTCAGAAGGACTGGGATCAATTATTACCCATTCAACACCTTGTTCCAACTTCTTTCAATGAAAGGCCATCCCATTTGGGACCAGACTCACAAACTTCTTTTTACCGCCAATTATGTTTTGTACTTTTTGTCGGGTGTGGCCGAGAATGAATTGTCGCTTACTTCCACTTCACAAATTCTCAATATCGGTAAGATGGACTGGGACAAAGAAATATTAAACCATTTGGGAATCGATGAAAGGTTGTTGGGGAAACCGGTCGGCTGTGGCCAAATTATCGGGAAGCTAAAACCCTGTTTTGGCACGAGCAACATCGATGTTTGCCTGGTGCCCTCGCACGATACAGCGGCCGCCATTGAATCCATCCCGGTCCAAACCGAAAACTATGCCTACATTTCAACAGGCACCTGGTGTATTGCAGGAATGACTTCCGATCAACCCATAGCAAGCGACCTCGCACTAGAAACCGGGATTACCAACGAAGTGAGCACTTTTAGCAAAATCAAAGTCAACAAGAACATCATGGGTTTATGGTTGATCCAGAAGCTCAGGGATGTATTGATGCCCGGGGTGCCCTACGAAAGAATAGACCTGTTGGCAAAGAATTGCCAATGGAATGGAGTAACAATCGATCCCAATAATCCTCACTTATATAATCCACAGAATATGCACATGGCATTCGACCAAGTTATTGAAGAACAAGGAGATTCTAAATTCAAAACGGCTGCTGAATATTTTCGGTGTGCCTACGAAAGCCTGGCAAAATCGTTCTATAAGACAATAAAAATTTTAGAGCACCTTAGGGGCAAACCTTTCGAGGTAATTCATGTGCTGGGAGGTGGTGCCCAATCGGAACTGTTGTGCCAGCTTACCGCCAATTATTCAAAAATTCCGGTTGTAGCAGGCCCTGTCGAGGGGGCTGCCGTTGGAAATATGATATGGCAAGCCCGGGCGCACCATTTTTTTGATTCAGAAAAAGAAGTATCCGACTGGATTTCCCGTTCATTTCAGGTAAAAACCTATCTGCCAGAATAAGAAATTCGATAAAAAGAGTATTTTCACACTTTATTTCACATCGTTAGAAACTAATTTTTACACTATGCTAAAAGGAATATCTCCACTGATCAGTCCTGAATTGTTGTCGATCCTGGCTCGAATGGGCCATGGCGATGAAATTGTATTTGCCGATGCTCATTTTCCAGGCGAATCGTTTAATGATAACGTACTTCGTGCCGACGGATTAAAAATTGCCGATTTGTTGGCGGCCATTCTCCCGCTTTTCGAGCTCGACAGTTATGTGGCCCATCCTCTGGTAATGATGGCAGCGGTTAAAGGCGATACTCTCGATTCCCGGGTTGAAGAATCGTACTTGAACAGTATCAGGAAAACCAACCCCGAATGTGCCCCCATCGAGCGGATCGATCGTTTTGCTTTTTATGAGAGGACACGAAACGCGTTTGCCGTTGTAATGACCGGAGAGACAGCAAAATATGGAAATATTTTATTAAAAAAAGGGGTAAGCCCATGCTGATTTTCAGTAGGTACATTATTCGATAACCAATAACCCAAAAAAAACCAATGAAAGCTAAAGTGGTTGAGAAAAAAGTGTTGTTACCGTTCATCATCATTACCAGTTTATTTTCCTTATGGGGGTTTGCCAACGACATTACCAACCCGATGGTCGCGGCATTTAAAACCCTGATGGAAATTTCGAATGCGAAAGCAGCCTTGATCCAGTTTGCTTTTTATGGAGGATATGCCACCATGGCCGTTCCTGCGGCCCTATTTATTAAAAAATACAGCTATAAAAAGGGAATATTGGTAGGTCTGGCTCTTTATGCATTGGGAGCCTTGCTCTTTTGGCCGGCAGCCCAATTCGAAATATTCGCATTTTTCTTGTTATCGCTCTATATCTTAACTTTTGGACTGGCTTTTCTCGAAACCACAGCAAACCCATACATCCTGGCTATGGGTGACGAACGTACAGCAACCCAGAGGTTGAACCTGGCTCAATCGTTCAATCCTCTTGGTTCGATTCTGGGAATGATAGTGGCCACCAAGGGAATTCTTACTTTTCTGGAATCGGATAAACGCGATGCAGCCGGAGAGTTGATCTACCCCACGCTCGATGCAGTGCAAAAAGCCGCCATCAGGGCCCACGACCTGATGATCATCCGGAATCCATACGTTATTTTAGGATTCGTGGTGATTGCCATGTTCTTTGTCATATTGCTGACTAAAATGCCCGTGCGAAAAAATGCTGAACATGGATTGCAAGTAAAGGATATGCTGAAAAGGTTATTTAATAACAAACGATATCGTGAAGGGGTACTCGCCCAGATGTTCTATGTGGGGGCCCAAATCATGTGCTGGACTTTCATTATTCAATATGCCGAACGCCTTGGGGTTACAAAGGCCCAGGCACAGGTGTATAACATCTATGCCATGATGTGCTTCATTGCCAGTAGGTTTATCAGTACATTCCTGATGAAATACTTGAATTCGACTTTCATGTTGACCCTTTTTGCCATAGGAGGAATGCTGACCACAGCGGGAGCTGTTTTAATCGACGGTATGGGTGGATTGTACTGTTTGATTGCCACTTCAGCTTTCATGTCGCTGATGTTCCCCACCATTTACGGCATTGCCCTCGATGGGGTTGGTGATGATGCCACCATGGGTTCGGCCTTTCTTGTAATGGCCATCGTAGGTGGAGCTTTGATGCCGCCACTTCAGGGAGCCATCATGGATTTAGGCACCATCGGCAACATGTCGGCAGTAAATATTTCATTTATCCTTCCCTTCATTTGTTTTGTGGTGATTGCCATTTATGGTTATCGTTCCATGAACAGTTATCGCCCAAAACTGTAATAAATTTTCCTAATAAATTGAGAGAGGCCGCATATTTGAAATATATACGGCCTCGCCTTTTTTAATTATCGGCTCAGTTATTCTTTAAAATAGGACATGGTCGATTTCAGTCGTTCTGCATCACTGATTAATTCTTCTGAGCTAGCCGACAATTCTTCAGAAGCTACGGCATTTTGCTGCGAAATATCATTAAGCTGAAGGATGGCCAGGTTGATTTGTTCAGAGCCAACTTGCTGTTCGTTACTGGCTTGACTTATTTGTTCAACAAACAAGGTTGTATTGGCTATTTCGGGCATCAGTTCTTCAACAAGCCGGGCCGAATCGCGGGTAAGAGCCATACTCGACCGGGAAATATGATTTATTTCGTCGGCGGCCATCTTGCTTCTTTCGGCCAATTTTCGCACTTCGGCTGCCACTACGGCAAAGCCTTTCCCTGCTTCTCCTGCCCTGGCTG
>CAZSIK010000031.1:0-23670 GCA_964606515.1 uncultured Prolixibacteraceae bacterium | reverse complement strand
TAACGATTAACGATTAACGATTAACGATTAACGATTAACAAATTATAAAAATGAGTGCAGAATTATTTGATTTGAAAGGAAAAGTGGCCTTGATTACAGGTGGAACACACGGGATTGGAATGGCCATTGGAAAAACACTGGGCAAAGCCGGCGCTAAGATTTGTGTGAACGACATTTCGTCGGAAAAGCTTGAAGAGTGCAAAGCAGAATATGCAAAAGATGGTATCGATGTGTATACCCTTGTGTTCAATGTTACCTCTGAAGAGGATGTAAATAGGGGGATCAGTCAGATCGAAACTGAAGTAGGGCCCGTGGATATCCTGGTCAACAATGCAGGCATCATTAAACGGATCCCAATTCTGGATATGCCGATAAAAGATTTCCAGCAGGTTATTGATGTCGACCTGGTAGCCCCGCTGATCGTGGCCAAAAGGGTAGCCCCCGGCATGATTGCCCGTCGCAGCGGAAAAATTATCAACATGTGTTCGATGATGAGCATTTATGGGCGCAACAGCGTTTCTGCCTATGCCGCGGCAAAGGGTGGATTAAAACTGCTCACGCAAAACATGTGTTGCGAGTGGGCCAAATACAATATCCAAATCAACGGGATTGGCCCGGGGTACATCGCTACATCGCAAACGGCAGCCATCCGCGAAGGGGGTCACCCGTTCAACGATCTTGTAATGACCCGTACACCTGCCGGCCGTTGGGGCGAACCCGAAGACGTGGGCAACGCCGCCCTGTTCCTGGCTTCGAAAGCCGCCGATTTTGTCAATGGCCACATCCTGTACGTCGATGGGGGTATTTTGGCCAACTTTGGCTATGTTAAAGGTGAAAACGACTTACCTCAATAACAATGAGAACCATAGTTTTGACGCTTCTGTCGGTGGCTTTGTTCCTGGCCTGTGCCGGTACAAAAACACAAATAGTGGTCTCGAATACTGCTGGATATGCGCTTTTCGAAAAGCCGCTTAAGATTGAAAGGGCTCAACTCGAAGGGAAAGTTGCTGACCAAGGCCAGGTTCCTTTCCTCAAGGAAAAGGGAACTGAAGGACTGATCCCTTGCCAGCTCGACGATTTGAACGGCGATGGAAAATGGGACGAATTATTCACCCTGGTGAACCTCGAAGCGAACGAAACCAAAACCTTTGAACTGGTTTTAAAAACAGCCAAGAAGGCCCCAGAAGTGAAAGTGCGTACCAACATTCGTTTTGCCGATAAATCGGATGAGCCCAAAGAGTTGAAACAAGCGGTAAGATTGGAATCGAATACTTCAGAGATCAGCCAGCAGTATTTTCAATTCGAAGGGCCAGGTTGGGAAAACGACATGGTGGGCTTCAGAAACTATTTTGATGCCCGCAATGGAATAGACATCTTTGGTAAGGTTACTGACGAAATGATACTCGACCGCGCCGGATTGAAGAATGGCCCTACCTATCACGAAATGCAGGAATGGGGAATGGATATCCTGAAAACAGGAAATTCATTGGGCGCCGGGGCAATCGCCCTGCAAACCGAAACCGGGCTTTACCGTATCGGGCCGGGTTGCCAGGGCACCTTCAAACTGGTTACCGAAGGCCCGTTACGCTCCATTATCGACCTCGATTTCAGTGAAATGCTGGTCGATGGAATGCCCTTCGACATCAAACACCGCGTTTGCATCATTGCAGGCAAACCCTGGTATAAGAGTGTAGTATCGCTTTCAGGAGGGTCATCGCCTAAACTGGTAATAGGGATCGTTAATTTGCATTCCGATCAGGTGTACACCGTTACAGGTGAGACATACTCGGCAATGTATACCCACGACAACCAGGCTTATAATGGTGAAAAACTGGGGATGGCAGTCATCCTTCCACAAAACAACATTGTAGCGAACACTGCTCCTGAAGAAGGCGAAGGGATTATTCAGACTTTCTATACCACAATGGAAACAAGCGAAAAACCCAATGTATTCTTCTTTATGGCAGGATGGGAAAAACAAGATCCTCGCTGGGCCAATAAAAGCGATTTTGAAGAAGGTATTGAAGAACAAGGAAAACAAATTGTGGCTCAACTGAAAGTTGAAGTACAATAGAACTGTAATTGCATCATAAAAAAGGAGTTATCTGCCACTTCAAGTGAAAAGATTACTCCTTTTTCTTTTCTTGTTTTGTTTTTTAAAGGGGAAGGTAATTTTCAATCATTCTCCCAACTCCATGGAACGCTGCAAGGCAACCATTTTAATGGCAGTTATGGCAGCTTCGTCGCCTTTGTTGCCCAAACGGCCTCCGGCGCGGTCGAGGGCTTGTTGCTCGTTATCGGTAGTCAATATCCCAAACACAAAAGGAAGATTGTATTTTAGGTTCAGCTGGGTAGTCCCCTGTGTAATTCCTTGGCAGATAAAATCGAAATGACGCGTTTCACCCTGAATCACACAGCCCAACAACAAAACTGCATCAACATGGGTGTATTCAGCAAAAAATTGCCCTGCCAAAGTAAGTTCAAATGTACCAGAAACATATTTTACAATGATATCGTCGTCGTTTGCCCCGTGTTTCACCAAGGTATCGATCGCTCCCCGGGCAAGTGAACCGGTTATGTTATGGTTCCATTCGGCAACAGCAATGCCGAATTTCATCCCCTTAGCCGATGGAACGGCATCCAACTCGTATTCTGAAAGATTTTTTGTTGCCATGATGTATTGCTTAAAAAAAACGGGCATGCCTGAGCTGCCCGTTAAATAGTATAGTGAAATAATAACTATTGTGCCATGCGGGCAAGATATTTTTCAGCGAGGATAAACTCGTTGCTTGAAGCATATTTATCTTTAATTTCCTTAAATTCAGCAGCAGCTTTGTCCTTTTCACCGTTGGCTTCGTAGGCCAATCCCAATTTCAACTTAATGTAAGGAGTGGTGAAATCGTTGCTGTTTTTTGCCAACCCTGCTTTAAAAGAAGTTATTGCTTTTGAGTATTTCCCAAGTTCGACATAGGCATCGCCTTTGGCCGTTTCGGCGAGAGGGGCAAGAAGCAAGTCGTCGGTTTTAAACTTATCGAGGTAAGAGATGGCTTGTTCGTAATCTCCCAGATGGAGGTAGGATAAACCAGCATAATACCGGGCTAATTTTCCGGAAGGAGTGCTTCCGTAACTATCGATAATATCGAGAAAGCCCAAAGCATTACCGTCGCCATTCAGGGCTTGGTCGTACTGGTCTTTTTCAAAATACGACTGGGCAGAAAACATTTGTTCCTGAGCATCGACTGCTTTGGGGGCAATTACGTATTTTTTGATCCCCAATACAGCTAACACCAATACGATTATCCCTAATACCGCGTAAATGGTAATATTCAAGTTTTTTTCAAAAAACTGTTCGGTTTTGGTCAAGGCCACTTCAACTTCGGCCATCCCGTCATCGGTTTTCTTGTTCTGATTCTTTGCCATTATAATATCCAATAATGTTTCGTAAAATGATCAGCAAAAATAATCCTTTTATAAAAACTTCACTCATTTCGAACTACAAATTTGGTTGTAAATCGTGATTTCAGCATAAAAACTACACAAAAAATTAGATTACAACAACTTAATCTAATCTTTACCCGCATTTTTTTACTTCACCAGTAAAGATTTATAAGGTTGTATACTGAAAACAGGTTTTTGCTTTAGGATATTTTTAGCACCTTTGCTAAAAATAATGCGATGCATTTACAATCCCTTTCCATAATCAATTATAAAAATATAGAACAGGCTGAAGTTCAATTTTGCCCGAAACTCAATTGTTTTCTGGGAGATAATGGCGCAGGGAAAACCAACCTGCTCGACACCATTTATTACCTGTCGTTCACCAAAAGTTTTTTCAATGCTACCGATGCCCTGAACACTAGCTATGGAAAGGATTTTTTCATGATCAAGGGTCAATATCAACGTTCAGGAATTGAAGAAACGGTATCGGTGGGTTATAAGAACGAGCAAAAAAAACAGGTCAAGCACAACAAGGAACTCTACAAAAAATTATCGGATCACATTGGCCGACTTCCTCTTGTAATGGTTTCTCCCTCCGATTCGGCGTTGATTACCGGGGGCAGCGACGAGCGGAGAAGGTTTATCGACGGGGTTATTTCACAATACAACAAGCTGTATTTTGATACTTTTCTCAGGTACAACCGGGTTTTACAGCAACGAAATTCATTATTGAAGCAATTTGCCGAAAACAGGCAGATCGATTTGGAAACCCTTGTAGTTTTCGATGAACAATTGTCTGAATATGGGGAAATACTGTATCGTGACAGAAAAGAATTCATTGAAAACCTTAAACCCGTATTTCAATATTTTTACCACTTCATCGCGGGAGGCAACGAAGAAGTTACACTCGAATATGAAGCCACTGTTGAAACCGGCAATTTCAGCAAGGCCCTTGAAGAGAGCAGAAAAAGAGACTTCATGTTACAGTTTACGACCACAGGCCCCCACCGCGATGACCTGTCGTTAAAATTAGGGAGCCATCCCATGAAGAAAAGCGGATCGCAGGGGCAAACAAAAACCTTTCTCATCGCGCTGAAGTTTGCCCAATTTGAATTCATGAAAATGCAATGTGGGATGAAACCCATCCTCCTGCTCGACGATCTGTTTGACAAACTCGACTCGAAAAGAGTAGGAAAAATTATCGAACTGGTTTCCGACAACCAATTCGGGCAAATATTCATAACCGACACCAACCAGGAACACCTCAACGGAATCTTGAAACAAATGAATACCGAACACTTGATCTTCAACATCTCAAACGGAAAAGTAAAACCCTAACATGAGAAGGAACGAAACAAGGAACCTTAGCGACCTGCTTAACGATTTCAAAAAAGAAAGTCAATTTGGCAACAAACTGGCCGAAACCCAACTGATCAGCAACTGGCCAAAACTTTTAGGGCCTGTTGTTGAGAAAGGAACCCGTAACCTTTATATCAGCAACCGAACGTTATTCGTGTTCATCGATTCATCGGTGATGCGCCACGAGCTCTTCATGATCCGTTCGCAAATACTGGCCGCGCTCAATCAAAGTGTGGGAGTTAAAGTAATCGACACCATCATTTTCAGATAACGCTATGATCAAGACAACGATCCTCGCGGCCCTATTACTCTTCTACGCCCAATTTGTTCTGCCTCAAAACCAGCACAAGGCGTTACTCGGGCAATTTTTAAACGATACCAGCTTAAACAATACGGCCATAAGCCTTTCAGTAGCCAATACCCGAAGCGGGGAAATACTGTTGTCCACTCCGGCTCCATTATGTCTGGTTCCGGCTTCGGTTTCGAAACTGATCACCACGGCAACGGCCCTTGAAATACTTGGTCCGGAGTTTCGTTTCGAAACCAAAATCAAATTGGATGGCACCTTATCGTCCAAAGTATTGAAAGGCGACCTTATCATAGAAGGAGGAGGCGACCCCACACTGGGCTCTGAGTATTTCAACAATGTCTCATCGGCTGAAAAATTGTTGGAATTTTGGGCAAAAAAGATTGCCAGCTCAGGAATCGACACCATAACCGGTGACATTGTAGCCGATGCTTCGATTTATCCGGACAACGACATACCTGCCACCTGGCTTTGGGAAGACCTGGGGCAATATTACGGAGCGCTTGCGCAGGGGATCTCCTATCGCGACAACACCTTTACCTTGCATTTTGAAACCAGCTCAGTGAGCCATCCTGTACGGCTTGTTTCAATTCAACCGGAAATCCCAAACCTGGTCATTCAAAATGAGCTCAGCGCCTCCGACGATTCACGCGATCTGGCGTATGTTTTCGGCAGCCCGTACGATAGTTTCCGAATTGTAAAAGGAACCCTTCCTAAAAATCGTCCTGATTTTAAAGTAAAATCGTCGATCCCCGATCCGGCCTTTTTACTGGCCCACGAACTTCGTCAAGCGCTACTGAGGGAAGGGATTGTAGTTTTAGGTTCATCAAAAAAGACCGTTCAGAAAAACGATCAGGGAACCGACAGTCTGCTTTTTGTTCATTATTCTCCTTCCCTTCCAGAAATTATCAAACCCTTAAACCACTTTAGCATCAACCTGTTTGCCGAACACTTATGCAAGTATCTTGGGTTGAAAAACAATGACATTGGTACAACCCAAGCTGGAACCATGGTCATCAGAGATTTTTGGAAGGAAAAAGGATTGGACACCCGGTCGCTTTTCCTTGCCGATGGGTGCGGTTTGTCGAGGTTCAATGCACTTACAGCCCAAACCCTAACCGAAATACTGGTAGCCATGAAGAAAAGCCCGAATTTCGAAACGTTTTACCAGTCGATTCCCCTGGCCGGACAAGAAGGCACCATGAGATTCTATTTTAGAAACCACTCACTGAACGGAAATGCCAGGTTTAAAAGTGGTTCAATGACCCGTGTGCGAAGTTTTTCAGGCTATCTCACCACAAAAGAAGGTACCGAACTGGCTTTTACAATCATTCTGAACAACTTTAGTGCCTCTTCACAAGCAATCGTTACCCGTATTGAATGGTTCCTTGAAGAAATATACAGGCAGTTATAATTCACCATCACAAAACTATACATAATCGCGTTGAAGCATTTCGGCTACGGCTGGATCGATCTGGTCTTTGCGCCGCAATTCATCGAAAAGCCCGAGCAGGTCGTTCACCTTGAGGCGTTTTTTATCTTCACCCCTGAAATCGTAGGCTACTTTTCCCTGGTGCATCATAATGATTCGGTCGCCCAAACTCACTGCCTGCTGCATCGAGTGGGTAACCATCAAGGTGGTAAGTTGGTCGCGGTTCACGATCGATTCGGTTAATTCGATCACTTTTGAGGCTGTTTTTGGGTCGAGTGCGGCAGTATGTTCGTCAAGTAAGAGCAATTTAGGTTTCAACCAGGTGGCCATCAGCAAGGTAATCGCCTGGCGCTGTCCTCCCGAAAGTTTTCCTATCGGATTATCAAGCCGGTCTTCAAGCCCCATGTTCAGGGCACGCATCCGTTCCTTGAACTCTCCGATCATGGCTTTTGGCAACCCCCAGCCTAATCCACGGGTCTGCCCACGTTTGGCAGCCAGGGTAAGGTTTTCCATGATCGACATTCCAGGCGCTGTACCACTAAACGGATTTTGGAATACCCTACCGATCAGTTTTGCCCTTCGGTGTTCAGGCCAGTTGCTAATGTCTTTCCCATCGAGCTGAATCGATCCAGAATCGACAATAAAACTACCAGCAATGGCGTTAAGTGTGGTCGACTTTCCCGATCCATTCGTACCCAAAACACATACGAACCCTCCTTCTTCGAGTTCGAAACTCACTCCCTGAAGTGCTTTAACCTCGTTTAGGGTGCCAGGGTTAAAAGTTTTGACGATCTGCTTAACGCTTAACATGTGTTACCTCCTTCAGTTTTCGTTTCTGTAAGTTCTTGGTCAATCCCGGCAAAATTAACGCGATGAATACAAAGATGGCCGTGATCAGTTTCAGGTCGTTCGGGTTCATGCCCCACCTAAGGGCCACTGCAACCAATAGCCTGAACAACAATGAACCCATTACAGCACCAACCAATACAAGGCCAAGAGACCGTTCACTGATCAGGGCTTCACCAATAATGACACTGGCGAGGCCCCACACCATCATCCCGATTCCCATTTGTACATCGGCAAAACCTTGGTATTGTGCCAATAAGGCACCCGACAGGGCAATGAATCCGTTCGAAAGGCCTATGCCCACGGTAATCATCCATTTCGTATTAACACCCAAGGCCCTGATCATCTGATCGTTGTCGCCAGTAGCCCTCATGGCAGTACCCAAATTAGTCCGGAAAAACCAGAAAAGCAGCAGGCAAACTAAGGCAATAACCAGGATACAACAGAGCAAAATCCATAAATCTTTGGTTGAAACCATCCATCCCAGGAAGTTGGTCATGCTATTGACACCAGAAACTTTTCCCGAGAAGTTCTCAATCCAGGTAAAAACTGTGGTATGGCTCAGCAAGGGGATATTGCTCCTTCCCATCACGTGCAGGTTCACCGAATAAAGCGCCGTCATTACAAGAATGCCTGCAAGCATAGGGTTGATATTGAACCTGGTATGTATGATACCGGTTACGAAACCAGCCAGAAAGCCTCCAAGAAAAGCTAATCCTAAAGATAAAAGGGGATCCACACCGCCTACAACCATGGCAGCACCAATCGAAGCACCAAAGGTAAATGATCCTTCTGCAGTAATGTCAGGAAAGTTAAAAATACGGAAGCTAATAAAGATACCGAGCGCCAACAGCGCCAGTATCAAGCCTATGGTGATTGAACCTATTAATAGTGACATAATTATCAGGTATTTGAATCAATTATTGTTTGTATTTCAACGACGCTACCCAACAATAACCCTGAATAAATCGGCTCTCCCCCAGCCCGTTAATTTCACGAGTATCGTTGCTTAGGTGAAGGATATCGATTATCTCCGATTCGTTAAACAAGCCATTGATGGTTTCAGCAAGATCGATTTCCCTCTTTTTCAAGGTCATATAAGGAAAAACCGCCGCATGGAAATGCCCCCAAAGCGAACTGTCGGGTTTCAGCTTACGCGAAAAATTTTGAAAAACCGGCTTGATATCTTTTCCGGCAAAGCCAAGAGAAACAGCCAACTTCTTGTTATGGGCAGGTTCAGTTGTAAAATTCACCGAATTTCTTACTTCCGGGTAAGAGAATAAAGAATCGCCTTCAACCGGCGATTGGTTTAACGAGGCCCCGATAAGTCCTGCACTCTCGGCAACCATCACGATCGCGATCAACTCGTCAGGGTTCAGTTCAATCAAGGCAGAAACAATATCGCTCAGGGCAATGCTTTGGTTCTTATTTTCCGGTTCGAACCTGATAAGCCGGGAAAATTCACCTTCGAGATGGATGCCGTACAATTCGGTAAGCGAGGCAACCAAACGGCCTGTACCACTTATATAATCGGGCTTTCCTGAACCGTCGGCCGGAAGGTAAGCCACATTGTTGCCCAAAAGGATGAATTCGCCAAAGCGGTTCCTACAATTCCCGAACGAGGGCCCTATTGCCCCCAAGCCAAGGGCATACCTTATTTCGCTGGCTTCGAACTGCCGTGCGTGAGTTTCGGTGTAAGCCGATTGTGCCAGGAGCAAAGGGTTCCCGAATAAGCTTAACAGCGCAGGTTTCTGCTGGCGGCTCCATATAAGCTGAAATTGAAAACCTGAACGGCATACCGATTCTTGAACCTTTTCTTTATCCGCATTGGATTGGGGCACAGAAACAGGGCGGGTTGAAAGGATCTTTAACATCCCAACCATTTCGAGTACCTGTGCCACGTTGGTTGATGCACCACTGATGTAAAGAAAGCCATTGATTGCTTTCAGGTTTTTGTATTGATTGACCAAAGCCCTGATCCCGAACGAGCTAAGGTACTCAACCTGTACCAGGTCGAGAACAATTTGATCGTGGCCTTCACGCACCAAAGCATCGATGCTGTCGTTCAGGTGACCGGCATGGTTGGCATCCAATCGTCCCAGGCAATGCAGAATCATTTCCTGACCAGCTTGTTCTTTTATAATTTCTAATTGATCCATATCGGGTTAACTCTTAAGTGACCTATTCTAGTTGAATCGATTTACTGATTAGTTCTTCCGGGAATACAATACCAAATTCACCTGAAACCTTTTTATTGACAATCAGGTTGGTTTTCGAAACCAGCTGCAAGGGGATATCCCCGGGAGATTCACCATTTAAAATCCTCACTGCCAAACGCGATGCATCGATCCCATTTTGATAGTAATCTCGTGCTACAGCACCAAAAGCACCTAATTTCACCACCGATGTAACAAAGGAAAAACAGGGCACCTTATGCTCGGTAGCAATTTTCAGAATGTTCTCGCTACATGGGTTTGTCATGTTGTCGGATATCTGGGTAAGTACCTCAATCCGGCTGGCCAACAGGGAGAGCAGGGCATCGGGTACTTCGGTAGCCGAACTAACTGAACGGGCAATCAACACAAGCCCTCTTTTCTTGGCTTCGGCCTCAAGACGGTTCTTGTATTCAACTGAATTCGACTCGCCTGGGGTAAACAAGGTGCCAATTTTTTTTATACCAGGTTTTACCTTCAACAACACTTCGATCGCCCCCTCGAAATCGCTCATGACAGAAATTCCGGTAAAATTGGGATGATGATCGCTAAAGGAGTTTCCAACACCGATGCCTACAGGATCGCCCACATTGGAGAACACCACTGGAGTATCGGTAATTTTTTTCAATGCGACCTGAGTGGTTGGGGTGCTGATTGTAATGATCAGGTCGGCTTTAAGTGTTTTAACCACATCGAAGATAGAGTTTAAGGTAGCCACATCGCCTTGGGCATTGTATTGTTTCAACTCAAAATTTTCGCCTTCGATAAGCCCCGCGGCTTTTAATCCATCGAAAATCCCCTTTTGCGATTCTTCGGTGGTGGAAGAAAGGTTGTAATCAACTTCAACAATGAGTGGCTTATATAAAAACCGATTGGGATTGAATAGGATAAGACCGTCACTACCAACCGGGCTTGTCGTTTGATCAACCTGGGTGGAAACCAAGGTCTTTTCATTCTTACCCAGTCTTAAATTTGAAAACCATCGGGCATTTTGCCGGTCGGAAAAAAGCAAAACCAAGCAAACGATAAGCAATGCAACAATCCCTCTGATCAGTTTCATTTTTCAAATTTTAGGAGAGCAAGTTAATCAAATGCCCTACAAATTTAAATTATTCATTGTATTTTTCTACTTTTAGGGTAGTTCAAAAATGAAAATAATATGTTTAAAAATAGGATAAAGCAATTGGCCTTGGTTATGCTGGTTTTTGGAGGTTTATCGTCGGTTTTGCTGATCCTTGATTGGGACAACAGGGAAAAATCAGCTTCTCTGAAGCATACGAAGATTGCCATATTTAAGATTTCGTCACGCATCTTGCTCGAAGACACGGAAAATGGCGTTCTTGAAAGCATTAAGCAACATGGATTCATCGATGGAAAAAATTGTTCCATCGAGCGTTTTTCGGCCGAGGGTGATATGCCCACAGCCAACACCATAGCACAAAATATTGTAGGAAAAGGCTTCGACATGGTGATTACCATCAGTACCCCTGCACTTCAGGTAATGGCCAATGCCAACCGTGAAGGAAAAGTAACTCATGTTTTTTGCACGGTTACCGACCCTTACATTTCTGGTGTAGGCATTACAGGAATTGAACCTCACCAGCACCCGGAACACCTTGTTGGAATGGGTACTTTTCAGCCAGTTGAAAAGGTATTCGATATTGCCAAAAAGATGAACCCTGACTTAAAAAGAGTAGGTTGTGTATGGTGCAACAGCGAGGTGTGTTCTGAGGCATGTACCTTGCTGGCAAGGAAGAAGTGTGCCGAGCTTGACATTGAACTTATAGAAGCAACGGTCGACAATCCCACGCAAGTACTCGAAGCAGCTAGGTCGGTAACTGCTCGTGGGGTTGAAGCCATGTGGCTCGGCGGCGATAATGTAGTTGAATCGGCTGCCGACCAACTTTTTAAAGCTTGTGATGAAGCCAAAATTCCGCTGTTCAACCACAACCCCTACCAGGTTTATGGCAACCTGTTATTTGCCTTGGGAGCCGACTACACCCAAGTAGGTCGGGCAGCAGGCAATATGGCCTGTGAAATACTTAAAGGAAAAAAAACAGGCGACTATGGAGTAAAAAACTTGGTTCCCGATCGTTTGGTGATCAATACGCAAGCGCTTCAAAACATCAAAGGGAAATGGGATGTGGACCCTTTTCTTGCTGAAAGTACAGTGTATTAAAACAGAAAAGCTGCCCCTTGCTTATAGGAACAGCTTTCTGAATAAAAATTAAACAACATTATTTTTTTACAATAAAACGAGCCGAGAACGATTTGCTCCCCAAACCGGCATTAACCAAATAAATGCCCGGATTAAAACCTGATACAGGTATTCCAAGCAGTTTTCCATCGGAGGTACAAGACGCAACTACCTTACCATCAGCATTGATTACATTCACTTTTGCACCCGAAGCAAGGCCACTTACATGGACGATCTGACGGGTTATCGTGGGATAAACTTTGAACGATGCTGTAGCCATTTCAGAATTGGACAAGACCACATCAGAAGCCACAAATTCGATGGCCCCACCTGTTAATTCAGCATTGTATTTACCAGTTGCATCTTTTAAAGTACCCGCGGGGTCGTCGCCATTACATTTGAACTGGCACAATAAACCGGTTGAAGCAGGGCTAACCGAAACATTCATGTTTGCCTTAATTTCATCGGCGCTACGAGCTACCTTCCATACCCGTACTTCGTCCATCATACCCAACAAGGTCCGTTCATCCATGTTGTTTGAGTTTCCAATCCTCATGTCGCCTTTTGCCGGGTTTCCACCCAAGGTAACAGGCATTCCAAGGTTGGGATAAGCAGAATCGGAGGCTTTCAATTCCCCATCCAGGTACATATACGACATCATGGTTGCAGAAGAAACAACCAAAGCCACGTGTTGCCATTTATTAATTTGCAGATCGGGACCAGTACCAAATGCCCATTGGCCTCCCCATTCGTAACCCAGATACTGACGGGTATTGCCTTCATTCCTTAAAACCAATGCACTGGCACCGGGTTCTGAACTTGCCCTGGCATCGACAATGCCGGTATAATCGGTCAGGATCTCGGAAAGGTTGATCCAGGCCTCGAAAGTCCAGTCACTCGAAGTTTCAGGAATGGATTGAACAATCATGCGGGTAGTGCGATCTGTAATTTTTACTGCTTTGTTTTGTCCGGTAACCGTGATCGACAAAACCATTGCCACTAAAAAAGCAATCGTAAGTAGAGTTTGTTTCATAATGTAGAATTTAAGGTTAATAAAAAAGCACTTCAATTATATTAAGGTAAAATTTTCGTCTCTGAATTCGAGAGAAATTCATCAACTGCATTTTCTGCCGGAAGGTAATAAGTCGAGAACTTCAAAATTCCATTAGCCTGCCAGCTCTTAATGTAGGTTTTCAGTTCATCGGGTTTAACCCTGTACTCAGAAGGAGTACCGTTCCCATCGGGATACTCAAGCTTCACTCCATTTTCTCCCTCTTTAGGGGTTGCCCAAGTTATCACAAGAGCGGTATCAGTTTTTGCCATGCTGCTGATCACTCGGTTTAACAAGGTTGATTGGTAAATTGGCCCATAAACGGTACCAATTACCTGAACCTTTATTGAACGGTTGTCCTCCTTGTCGAGGTTATACACATCAAATATATATGATTTTTCTTGAAGATCCTTAATTTCGACTTGCATTGAATCGACCCAGGCATTAAATGCCGTCGGGGTTTTAACAGAATTCTTCCCTTCCGACCATTCAATGATGTTTTGGGTGATATTCAAACCATTTATAAAATACATTTTAAACATTAACCGACCGTTGCCAGGTTGGGCTTCAATGTTATAAACTCTTGGCGCATAAATGGTCTCACCATTTTCAATATATTCCTGATGGATGTCGTTCATCGATTCACAACCAAACAAACATACCAACATGATTAGCACTAGCGATGGCAAATAGATTATGTTATTAGTTTTCATACATCTTCAATTAAGGATTCATTACTTGTCCATAAACTGCAATTTCAGAAATATGAATGAAACCCGTATTTCCCCATGTTTCATTCACCAAAATTCGAATGTACCGTACTGCAGGATCATCGAGGGTAAACGAAAATTCATCCCCATCGAGGGCATGTTGTTTATCCTCATCGGCGGTTCCACCTTGTTGCGATGGTTGCATCGCGACACAATCCTTGATTTTGATCCATCCCTCAAAACTACCGTCAGAAACAGGCTCGTTGGCACAACCCCAAATTTCGAGAAGCCGAGGATTACCGTGACCGTAATAAAAACCATCGTCGCGCTGATACACGACCACCCGGCTGATTTTTGCCATAACCCCTAAGTTCATAGTGAAATATTGGGGCCAACCAGTTCCTGCAGCCGAGTGTCCAAAGGTTTTCAGCACACCATCGTACATATTTTCGAACTTTCCTTCCCAAGAATTCATTGGAGCATCTCCAGGCAATGAGTAATTCGAAAATTTTGAAGGATCGAGCTTCTGTTCAAAAAGAGGAGTAAGTCTGTCTTTCAAGGTATCAGAATAATTTTTCCATTGGTCGCGCACGACAATGGCAAAGGTTTTTTCAACCGGGTTAAACCCTCTTAAAGTATACTGTCCATTCGACACCCCGGAATACACGGTTTCAACAGTCGAAAGGTTCTGTGTTGAATCCTCGGCTAAAATAATAAAAGCTAAAGGCGCGTTTCCTGGATTTTCCCATCGAAACATAACCCCGCCAAAATCAGGAGTCATGCTAATGGTTTCCTTCACCGAGCTCACAAATGGAGCAAGTGGCTGAATCGTAACAACAACAGGTTCAGAACGGTTCTCTCCTCGATCGACCGTAAACAACGAAACTTCGTGTTGTCCTGTATCACCATAACCCAAAATTTCAATATAAGGAAGATATATCGAACTTTTCGATTCTACTTTTTCCCCATTGCTCAGTGTGTATTCAGCTACAACATAAAGCAGATCGGTATCATCGGGCAGGCTATATTTTACGATAGCCCCCCCGGGGACATTTTCAATTTCAGGAGAAATGACTGGTTTCGGCGCTAGTTGATCGTTAAACTGAGGGCCTTTTGTAAGTTCCTCGCAACCAGCTAAAAAAACGAATAACACCCCTAACAAAACAGCTGATTCTATATTTTTTAACACTTTCTTCATAATGATACTTACTAATGGTTAAAGCTTCAATTCTACCAACCCAGGTTTTGTACCAGATTTGGATTATTGATCAATTCCGCTTCCCTGATGGGCCAGAAATAGTCTTTAAACTCGAACCTGGGCGTGTAAACCGTCACAATTTTATAGAATTCGTTACCCCTACCGGCGATATTCCATCCCCTAATGGGCTTATTCATAAATTCTTCAGCACGTTTCCATCGGCGCAAGTCCCAAAACCGTTGACCTTCAAAAGCGAGTTCGATCATTCTCTCGTGTTGGATAATCTCTCTCATGCCCGATTTGGTGGAGGGTTTATCAGGGTTACCTGAATAACTATGCCAAGATTCAACAACACCACTTAAACCAGCTCTTTCCCGAACAAGGTCGACATAATGATATACCTCATCGTCGGGAACATCTTTTGTTTCATTCAAAGCTTCGGCATACAAGAGATAAAGGTCGGCAAGCCGGATAATGGGCCATGGAAATGCATAATCGATTACATAAGAATTTCCAGAAAATGCATTTCTGGGATTTATGAACTTCTTTACAAAATAACCGGTTGCCGAGAATTCGCCCTGGTTCCGCTTTGTTGAAAGTTCACCTGCCCTAACTTGTAAGTAATAATACGTGGGATCGAGTACATAAACCCCCCTGTCGAAGGCAATGTTGGCGTAAAAGCGCGCCTCGCGATCGAAATGAAGCCCGACCGTTTGTTGTCCCGACCTCACAAAATCTTTTTCGGCAGAAACAGCAGTTCTCAACTGAAATCTATTCTCGTAGTCGTAAAATTTATCCTCATTAATCGGAACTCCGTTTTTTGAATAATACATTTCAGCCATCCGAAGAGTCGAGGCATAATGTTGTGCCACGGGGTTGGCATCGGTAACACTTACCAGCAAGGGTTGAAGCATCCTCTGGTAACCATGTCCGAACACATAGTTGGTTGCCGACCAAATAATCTCCTGACTGTTTTTGGTTGTCACGATCGACCGGAGTTTAAACTCAAGCTTCATTGAATCGGAATGTTGGTTGCGGGTTTCTATTTGATCGTATAAGATGATACCCGCCTGGTGGCACACGTCGATGGCTTCTTTTGCAGCATCGGCTGCTTTTTTCCATTTTCCGGCATCGAATGTTTCATTAAAGAGCTTCTTCCCTCGATTATCGGTCAGGGACGAAAAATCGGTATTCCCATTAAACAAAGGACTTGCTGCAGCTGCTAACACCCTGGCCTTGATGGCCATGGCTACCGGACGGGTGATCCTGCCCAGGTGGGTGGTTGGCGATTGCATGGTTACGGGCAAATCAGGGATGGCTTTATCCATGGTGGCCACAATGAAATCAAATACCTCATCAACAGGTTCCCTGTATGTTTTCACACTTTCGGTTGAAGTATAGATGGGTAAGTTTTCATCAATAATAGGCACAGGGCCATAGCATTTCAACAACCAAAAGTGATAATACGCTTTCAGGAAATTGATTTCTGCCGTCCATGTATCTTTCTCAATTTCAGACAACTCAGGAACATGATCGATGTTCTCCAAGAATATATTGCAGTCGCGGATGCCAATAAACATATTTGTCCCCCTTTGCCTTCCGTCCCAGTAATTCAGGAAGGGATCGAGCGTGTTCTGGTAGCCTTTGGCAATATAAGCAGCATGTACATCACCATTGCTTACCTCTTCGTTGAACCAAACTTCATCGCCAGACAAAAGTCCTGGGTTAATCCAGGGGTCGCTAAATACAGGCAAATAGGAATAACAAGTGGCCAGGTATTTTTCAGTATTGAATTTGTCGGCAAATGCATTTTCGATTGTAGCCATGTTGTCGGGAACAACATCAAGATAGCTGCATGCGGAAAAAAGGCCTGTCAATACAAGCGATATCATCAGTTTTGTAATTTTTTTCTTCATCTTTCCAACTTTTTAAAATGAGACCTGAACTCCGATATTCATAATTCTCTGGACAGGATACCCCAATCCATTTCCTCCCATTTCAGGGTCCCAAAGCTTAAACCTGGTGAATGTCAATAAGTTTGTTCCACTCAAATACAACCTTGCTTCTTTCAGCTTAATACGATTCGACACTTCACGAGGAAGGGTGTAACCTAACTCAGCCGATTTCAGTCTAAGAAAAGCCCCATCCTGCATGAACCAGGTATTGGTAGCCAGGTTGTTCCATTCGGCCTTCTCGGATAGCCTGGGCCATAAGGCATATATATCGCGGTTCGATTCCGACCAGTGGTTATCGGCATAAGCTTTAAGCAGGGCATTATTGGCAATTTTTCCTGAAGGGGGATTATAATTGATGAACGGGCTTGTAGCATGTGCGTCAATCCAGAAAGAAGAACGGGCCGAACCCTGGAAGAAAAATGATAGGTCAAAACCTTTATAGCCAGTCGATATTCCAAATCCATATATAATTTCGGGAGTAGTTGGAAAACCTATAGGTACCCGGTCGAGCGAAGATATTTTATCATCACCGTTAATGTCGCGATATTTTATGTCGCCTCCCATGACTATGCTTCCCAGTTCCTGCTGGGGCGAGTTTAACACTTCAAAGTCGTCGACAAAGAGCCGTTCGGCAATATAACCCCATTGTTGGGTAATGGGCTGTCCAACCCTTGACAACCAGGGGGTTTCGCTGTAATTGGGTTCCTCGTATTTCTCAAAAATTCCACGGGCATAAGTGAAGTTCCCTCTTGAAGTGATCCATATCCCATTGCTGAAATTATGTTGGAAATCGAGCGATACATCAATGCCTTTGCTTGAAGCTTCACCTACATTGGCCTTGGTTCCGGCTTGTAAGCCAAAGGTAGAAAGGGTTAAACGATCCATCAGGATGTTTGAACGATACTCTGAAAAAATATCAGCATTGATATCCAAACAATTAAACAGTCCCAGCTCGATTCCAATATTGGTTTTTTTGGCTTCTTCCCAGGTAATTTTGTCGTTAGCATATCGAGAAATCGAAACCCCATCGCGATAATAACCTCCGTCGGTTCCCCAACGGTATCCTTTACCCGAGTTGTTCAGGTTCACGTTCGACAAATAAAAGAACCGGTCGTTTGAACCTCCAATGGCATCATTTCCAACAAGGCCATAAGTATATTTGAGTTTGAGCTTATTGATTGTATTTTTAATTGGCTCCCAGAACTTCTCGTTCGACACGAACCAGCCCATCCCCACCGAGGGAAAGAAACCAAACCGTTCATCTTCGGAGAAACGTTCCGAGCCGTTATAACCAAAGTTAAACTCTGTGAAATATCTCGAATGATAAGAATAGGTAAAACGCCCCGAAAGCCCAAGGTTTCGGTACGGGAGCGATTGTTGCAGATTGCCTGCATTTCCGTACAAATATTGTCGCATAATCCCGACCAACAAACCCGAAACAGAATGCTTGTCGTTGAAGGTACGAAAATAATCGAATGCCCCTTCGGCATAGAATGTCGATGAAACCTGTTTTGCGCCTTCTACATAGTTAAGGTATTCGCGGCCGGTTTCCGAATTAAGTTGTTTTATTACGTATTCGTTTGTTCGGTTATTGTATTGGTCGACTTTGTAATAGAATGGCTCATAATTCCGGGTGAGATCGAAATACGCATCACGAGTGGTGTTACCAAGTATGCGCACTTTAAGCCCGTCGGTAATGAATTTAAGGTCTTGCCTTAATTCAAACTGGGCCAACATAAGCGATTTGCTGTATTCTTTATATCCTTTGATCATCTCGGCATAAGGGTTCAGGTAATTCCCTGCACCATCGTTCCCAAACAAAATATGATTTGAATAAGCATGCTCTTCGTCAACAGGAAAAAAGGCAGGAAAACGCACCGGATTGGTTTTCATAATTTTATGGTACATTTCGGTACCCCCGTCAATTGGTCCGCGATAGTCGTCGAAGGTGCCATGCACCCTGACAATGGCCTCAGTCGATGAGGTTAGGTTGATGTTGATATTGGAGCGGATCAGGTATCTTTTCAGACTGATGTTGCTGTTAAAGTCGTTCCTTTTGTCTACTTCCAGGATCCCATTATCGTGGGTAACCCCGCCCGACAAATAATAACGGGCAATCCTGCCCCCCCCGCTGATATTGAAATTCAACCTTCGGTTCCGGGCATAATCCTTCAGCAAAGCCTCCTGCCAATTGGTAGCCGGGAACACATATGGGTTGGTACCATTAATTGTTTGTTCAACTTTATCGGGCGAATAAGGTTGAAATCCCAGCGGATCGCGTGTTGAAACGGCTTCGTTGTGCAACAGCATATAAGTAATGGGGTCAGCCAAGTCGACATTTTTAGTAGGTTGAGACAAAGCACTTTCGTACCTTACACTCACCTTTGCACTGCCCTCTTTCCCTTCTTTTGTTGTAACCAGGATTACTCCATTGGCTCCACGAGCACCATATAGTGCAGTGGCAGTGGCATCTTTCATAATGGCAAAACTGGCAATATCGTCAGGGTGAAGCTTGGCCAGGTCGCCAGTCGAAAGTTCGATTCCGTCGATCAGGATCAGGGGATCGACCTTGTAGCCGAATGATGTTACCCCACGAATGAAGAATTGGGCATTATCTTCCCCGGGTTCACCACTTCTTTGATATGAAATAACACCAGCCATACGCCCAGCCAAAGCAGTGGTAAGGTTACTTGATGGTAAGCGGAGCTCTTCGGGCTTGATGGTTTCAATTGATGCAATCACACTTTCCTTTTTCTGCTTGGCAAAGGCAACAACGGTAACATCCTCAAGTTCTTCACTTTTCTCTGTTAGCACAATTTCAATTTTCGACTTTCCCTCAATTTCAACAACCTGGCTTATCATCCCTATAAAGGAGCATACCAGTTTATCGTTGGGGGCTACTTCAATGGTGAAACTCCCGTCGTTATCGGTAATTACCCCCCTTGTTGTTCCTACAACCGTTACTGTAGCACCAGGCAGGGCGACTCCTTTGCCGTCGCTAACCTTACCTTTAAGAATCTTGTTCTGGTTTTGCCTGTTCTTTTCACGTTTTTCGGCAGGCGCTTTTGCTTTGGTAACAATAATGCTTTTGTCGTCGACCTTATACGAATAGCCATTAGGCACTACGTATTGGTCGAGGAACTCAATCACGGTCATTCCCTCCGACTCCACATTTACCTTTGGCGAATCTTCAAACAGATCGGCCCTGAACACAATATTAAAATCGCCTTTTGATGAAAAATGATACAATACTTCATCAATACGTACATTTTTCATGTGTACATCGAGTTTCAGGTTTTGCGAATAAATAGTTGCATTGGCCTGAACGATCATGATCAATAAAAACACCGTTAAGACTTTCATTCGTAGTACAAATTGGCCAACCCAAATCGGCAGGACATAAGTAAAGTTTTTTTTCATACATTTGCAATTGGTTATTAATGCATTATCAGTTAATACCAGAAGGGCAGGAAATGTTGGCGCACGAACTGCCCTTTTATTTATTTTATAACAACTTGATTTTCATGAACATCAAATTCAATCTCGTTGGTTTTTGCAAGAATGGAAAGCAAAACTTCGAATTGGTCGGTCCGTTTTAATCTTCCCGAAAAACGAAGGCTTCTGGTGGCTTCATTCTGAAAGCTAACCTCAAAATTATACCATCTCGAAAGTGTATTCATCATGCTTTCGAGCGATTGATTATAGAATTGATAATAGCCATCTTTCCACGTGGTGTATAGTCCCACATCTACTTGCCTGACCATTAACATCTCGGAATCGTTTGGAAAAATACTTTGGTCTCCAGGCGAAAGAACCGTTTTCTTCGTGGGCAAATTATTCGAGTAAATCAAAACCTCTCCCTCGACCAGCGTGGTCACTACAGAATTTTCTTCACTAAAAGAGGAAACATTGAAGGAAGTCCCTGAAACTTCAACCACATGGCTATCGGTAATTACCTTAAAAGGATGTTCCTTATCTTCTTTAACCTCAAAATAAGCTTCACCATAAAGTTGAACAATTCTTTCTTTGCCCTGAAACACGGTAGGGTAGCGTAAAACAGTCTGAGAGTTGATCCACACCTTGGTAGAATCGGAAAGTTGAAGAAAAAATTCACCTCCGCGAGGAACCTGAATGGTATTATACACCATCTTGGGTTTCTTTTGCTCGTGCGAAGAATATACGATGGTGCCTTCATTACATTTGATCGATGCCCCCTTTTCCTCGATCGACAATTCCTTCTTTTGTTCCAATTCAAAGCTGCTGCCATCGCTTAACATCAAAATGGCCTTCTCTGTACCTGGATTCAGCGAGGCCAATTCAGTCTTTTCCATTTGCACACCCGATCCAAAAGGGATAAAAAGAGAAAGCAATACTAAAGCAAGAACAACTGCAGCAATGGAAAATATAATCCGTATCTGTCTCCTACGTTTAAGTTTTAATCCGATTTTTTCCCATGCTTGCCTTGTATTATCTGGAGTAGGGTGCAGTTCAAAATTTTTAATCTGTAAAAAGAAAGCCAGGTTAGATGGCGAATTTTTCAGCCAGTGAGACAAAAATTCGTCTTCTTCAGGGGTAATGGTACCGTTCAGCTTTTTATAAATGTACCAATACTCCATATTTTTATCGTTTTGTTCGGTTTCCATCCTTAATCGATTTACATCTACTCGACACGTTCCCCCTTGAAAGAGGTGACAACCATTCGCAAAATGAACGAGTAAGCAGAAAAGACATCCATTATTACTTAAAAAACGTTTAGGTTGCTTAAATCGGGGATTAATTCACGCAAACGGCTTTTCCCCCTAAGAAGTTGGGTTTTCACCGTATTCTTTGAAATACAAAGCATTTGGGCTACTTCCATCAGCTTTTTTTCGTCGAGATATCTAAGCCGCATTACTTTGGCCATTTCGGGAGGTAACTGACCCAGGGCTTTTTCGATAGCCTCCGATAGCTCGGGATCAGTAAATACTTCAGGATCACGGGAACTCAGGCAAGCTTCAAGAAAAAGAATTTTATGCTTGTCGTACACATTCCTGTTTCTCAAATAATTCAGACAACGATTTTTTACTGATTGATAAAGATAGGCTTTCAATGAAGACTTAATTTCTGTCCGGTTTAGGTTCTCCCAATACTGAACGAACACATCCTGAACGATATCTTCACCTATCTGTAAATCAAACACATACCGTTGTGCAAATAAAGTAAGCGCACGATAATTCGCTTTGAAAATTTTTTCATACTCACCATACTCCCCCGGTTTGATTTTTCTTAGTTTCAAACGTTCTTCATCAGTCATAGTCAGGTTAATCAAATGCGTTAATGTCAGAACTTTTTAAAGTTACTTTTTTAAAAATAAAAAGCCTTTCACAAACAAAAAAAATTACTTGTTTGACACTTTAATCTGAAAATTGGGTGACATCTCATTAAATAATTACTGAATTTCTTAATTCAGTTTTACCAGTTGAATTTTTTACTTGATTTATTAAACCAAGATGCAGGAAACAGTAACCAACTTGAACTATTCAGTATAATTGTAATGTGAAAAACAGACTTATAAAATAAAAGAACCTTCGTACTCAAAAATTGTTTCATGAAAAAAGAAAATATGGAAAACGACTATATTAGTTACGACGACCTTTTAATAGAAGGCATCGATTATACCTTGAGCAAACAAGGCTACCGGATCATGACCGAGAAATATTTACGAGAACGTGGCTATTGTTGTGGCAATGGCTGCCTTAACTGCCCGTATCATCCCAAGGCACAAAAAGGGAATACCGTGCTAAGGTACCGATGAAAAGTGTTGCAGAACGACCATGTGTTTTATCTTTGCAAAAAAAAACAATGGACAGTAAAAAACTTCGGATCGTATTCATGGGGACTCCCGAATTTGCCGTAACAAGCCTTCAATTTCTCTTCGAAGAAGGATACAATATCGTTGGGGTGGTTACTGCCCCCGACAAACCTGCCGGGCGCGGACAGCAAATGGCCCAATCGGCAGTTAAACTTTTTGCCCTCGCTCATAACCTTCAAGTGCTGCAACCCGAAAAACTGAAAGACCCAGCTTTCCTCGACGAATTGAACGCACTGAAGCCCGACATTCAGGTAGTTGTGGCCTTCAGGATGCTGCCCCAACAAGTTTGGGAATTACCACCGCTGGGCACTTTTAACCTGCATGCTTCGCTTTTGCCCAAATACCGTGGAGCCGCACCCATTAACCGGGCCATCATGAACGGTGAAAAAGAAACCGGTGCAACTACTTTTTTGCTGAAACACGAAATCGACACCGGAAACATCGTATTGCAGGAAAAGATCGCTATTGCCGACGAAGACGATGCCGAAACCGTGCATGATGCCTTAATGGTTATGGGGGCCAGACTCGTGGTACAAACCATCGATCTGCTGGCCGGGGGCAACACCCCTACCCTGTCGCAGGAGGAATTGATCGGCAAAGGGATTGAACCCACGCCGGCACCAAAAATTTTCAAGGAAGACTGCCTTATCGACTGGAAACAACCATGTGAAAAAATCAGGAACCTGATCAGGGGACTAAGCCCCTACCCCGCAGCCTGGACCCACCTTTACCATAAAAATGAGAAACTCAATACCACCGCCAAAATTTATAAAGTACGATTTGAGGCTGGCGAGGCAATTCCAGGTAAAATTGTTACCGATTCAAAACAGGCACTCAGGATAGGCTGCCCCGATGGCTGGTTGCACATTCTTGAAATCCAGCTGGCCGGCAAAAAACGGATGCCGGCAGAAGAGTTTTTGAGAGGGTTTAAGACAATTGAAGAGTATAGGACGGTATAAGGAGGGCTAATCTCAAACCGACAGAATAAAGTCGGACAAAAAAATCAAATAAAAAATTATCTTTTTAGTTGGACTATGCACACAAAGATAAAAATTTACGGTACAGGCGATGACGGAAAACGGAAACCTTATAGGGCTAAAAAAACCTTAGTAG
>CAZSIK010000030.1:0-23739 GCA_964606515.1 uncultured Prolixibacteraceae bacterium | reverse complement strand
CACCCACCGGTAATAATGGAAACGCTCGACAAAATTGCCGAAGTGATTTCCGAAGGGACCGAACTCATTTCGTTGGCACCCAAAATCACCATCGAAAAAATAGCGTCGAAGGTAAGCAGCAAATACATTGCACGCATGATTCCCAACGCAACTTCTTATATCAACGAAGGATTTAACCCCATTGCTTTTGCTCCTGAGATGGATAAGGAAGATCGCAAGTCGATTAAGAAATTGTTGAAACCGCTGGGCAAAACCATCGAAACCGAAGAATCTAAATTGGAGGGTTACGCCATTACATCGGCCATGTTGCCTACTTATTTCTGGTTCCAGTTCCGGGAGATGGAAAAGGTAGCCAAACAATGCGGACTTACAGAAGAAGAAGCAAAAGAAACAGTGAAATCAACATTGAAACGGGCAATCAAACTCTATTTCAATTCGGGCTTAACCCCTGCCGAAGTAATGGATTTGATCCCGGCAAAACCCATTGGCGAAAATCAGGATCAAATCATCGAAATCTATCAAACCAAGTTGATGGGCTTGTTTGGGAAAATCAAGCCATAAAAAACAATGAATATTTAGACTATACCCGAAATAAATTGCAAAATCCGAAAAATTTCGAGTATAGTCTAAAGTTTAGTAGTTGAACCAATAATAAGTCATCCAAGCTTATAATAATGTCAATATAAAAAGCCAAAAAGCCAAAGCGGAATATGATTGGCATATCCATATTCAATCCCGTCGCTTGCCACATAACTGTTGGGGATCCCTTCAATTTGTTTTGAATTCTTATTCTTTCCTCCTATTTCAAAAGTATAACGTTTATCGATCAGAAAATCGGATTTACTGCTGGAATGAACTTGGTGCTTCACCGACAATTGCTGACAAAAAAATGTTTCCCGTATGGTGCCTGTATTTGGATTCCCTTCGCACAGCGAAAACATGAAATTTGGATTTCCAAGATAAATTTTATTTGGCTTGACAAATAACGAATCGATGGCACCGGGGCTGTTTAATAGGTGAATCAACCCTCCCCGGTACAATAAATCGAGGTATTTTAAAACCGTTTTACGGTCGATCTCAGTTTGCGAAGCCAGCTTGCTGATATTCGGTGTGTAAGGCACTTGTTCGCTGATAATTTTCAGCATCATCTTCATTTTTAAAACATGAGCATAGTCAATCGGCGTAATCGATGGTAAATCGTAGTCCAGAATCATGTTCACCACATTTAGCATCCTTTCGTGGTATTTTGAATGGCTATCTTTAAAGAACGGGAAAGCCCCAAAATTAATGTACTCGTTAAAATACGCCAAGGGTTTAATTTTGGCAGTTACCGAATGGGCTATTTCAATATGTTTTACAAACAGTTCATCTAAAGTAACTTTCGGGAAACTCACACCATGTTCTAATTCAATAAATTCCCTGAATGAAAGGGGAGGCAAGCTATACGACGACAAACGCCTGCTAAGGTCACCCTGTCCTTTGTACAATTCCAACATTGAAGAGCCACTGAAAACAACTTTCAATTCAGGATAGTTGTCGTATATGTTTTTCAACTCAATCGACCAGTTTGGGTATTTATGTACCTCGTCGATGTACAACGCTTCGCCTCCCAATTTAACAAAGCTGTCGGCCAATTCCGTCAATAAATTATTGGTGAAATAGATATTGTCGAGGCTAACGTATAGTGCCTTATTGCTGGTTCCATAAGTTGCCTTCATATTCTGCAACATCAGGGTGGTTTTACCGGCCCCCCTGCCCCCAACGATCGAGATTAACCGGTCGCTCCAATCAATTTCATCAATCATATAGCGCTTAAACACATCCGATGTGTTCATTAAGCGTTTGTTTGATAAGCCAATCAGTAATTCCATTTTCAATAATGTTGTTTGTAAACCACAAATATAAATATATTTTGTGGTATATATTCAGCTTATATTAACTTCTATTAATGTATTCGCAAATCAATTTAATTTTTTTTTGTGGTTTGCATTCCTCATAATTGTTTTCTATCGCGTATCAAATTAACAATCTGATCATTGGACTTTGTTTTTTTGTCCAAACATGCAGTCAGCTTATTTTTGTAACAGTCCCTCAATTTTTTGTCGGGTTTGTACAAGTTATACGACTATTGAATTGAAAGAAGCAATTGTTTAACCATCAAATCACCCATGCCTTAATACCATTCACACTTTTTTACCTGCTTTTCAAGGTCAATTGGTGACCATTCAATATAATAATATGAATGAACTTCAGTTTAACCCACAGCTCCATAACTTAAGCAACCATTTTTCCATTAAACCAGAATGATGTGCTTGTTCTGACAAGAGTTTACCTGAATTGGTTGAGATGTATTTTACAATCAGATCTGTGTTAATTTGAATGACAGAACAAACTACTTCAAAAGCCCAAATTTCTGGATTATTGCCATTAACAGTTTCCTGGTTCCGTTTTTATGCACCGCTATTTTTCTTTATCAACATACATTGGGGCAAAGCAAAGGTTTAAATTCGGAATAGGTAGCATTTTCTTTCGCCTTTTATGCCGTTTTTAACGCGTTTGCACTATTGCTTTCAGGGTATTTGGTCGATCGCTATTTGGGACACAAGTTGTTTCCACTCTATCTTTTCCCCACCTTGCTTGCCACCCTGTTGATGGCTATGTTCGACCATAAGTGGGTTTTCCCTTTGTTTTTTGCCCTGCTGGGAATTTCATCGGGGCTGGGTAGCACCATTAAAACGTCGGTTCAGGTTGAAGTTAACGATTCGGGAAATTTAAGGAAAATCCGAAGCTATTTCAGCACACTGCTTGTTCTGAGTACGGCTTTGGGCCCTCCTGCTTTCGGCCATTTTATCGACCAACAGTTCTCGTTCGATACCATCATGTGGGTTGCATCGTTTCTTACTGGTAGTGTATTTTAATGAGCCAAAAAATCAACCAAACAAAAAAGGCACTCTTTAGCTATTTGCCAATTTCAGCAATCACTAATTCAATATATTGGTTTCCACTCAAAGCAATTCGCAACCCCGATATCTTGGGTCTTTCTGGTGGCACCATATCGTTCTACTGATTGTTCTTCTTTTGCTGATTAACTTAATCATCATGTATCTTTTCTTTCTCCTGAACAAGAAAGTTGATTCAACCTACGAACAAGCAACCACCTTATAGTATACAACAGCCAGCAACAACTTTTTTATAGGAAAAGAATCTAAACTAAAAAAGAATATGTTTATTCTTACCCTTGAAATCATTTTCAGACGCAACCCGGTCCTTTTTTTTTCTGTTTTTGTCCAATTTGTGGCCTTTACTTGGGCTTAACCGGTTTATCTTGCAAAACAGAACAATTTAGGGGCTCGTTCGCTCAAAAAGTGCTCGATAGGCTCAACTGGCACATTAAAGCAAGAAGAGGCCATTCAGTGAAATTCATTGAAGGCAATTTTGCCAAGCATGAAGGTTTGACCATGTTGACCAAAAACTTTAACTTTAAAAACTATTTAAAAAATTATTACCTCATGAAAACGGTTATCCTTCAAATTTCGTTAACAATTCTTATCGCTTTTTCAGGGTCTAGTCATGCTCAAAAAGTTACAAAAATCAGAACGCTTACTTCGAGGTACCAAACCATCACGGTTAGCAAAGATATTCCCTATCGCGAAGGAGGAAGTGCTGCATGGAAACTGGATTTGGCCATGCCTGCAAATTTTGGTGGCAAGCTGCGACCGGCCCTGGTAATTGTACATGGTGGAGGTTGGGCCGCAGGCTCCAAGTCGGTTGACGTTTATCAAAGAATGATGGTAGCTTATGCTCAAAAAGGGTATGTTACCATCAATGTTGGATACCGCCTGACAGGTGAAGCTGGTTTCCCGGCATGCATCGAAGATGTAAAATGTGCCGTACGCTGGTTGCGTGCCCATGCCAAAGAGCTGCGGGTCGATCCAAACCGCATTGGCAGTTATGGCCACTCGGCCGGGGCCCACCTTTCGCTTATGCTGGCCATGGTTCCCGATACAGCTGGTCTCGAAGGGGATGGGGGTTGGGATGAATATCCTAGCCAGGTTAATGTTGCAGCGGCTGGTTCTCCTCCTACCGAACTGGGACGCGATGTCCCCATGGCCAAAAAAGAGTGGTGGCCTATTGGATATATCGCGGCCAACCATCCTCCATTGTTTCTCATTCAAGGAACCGACGATCCGATTGTTCTCCCCGCACGTACCCGCAATTTTGTTGAAAAAATGAAAGCGGTAGGAGCCAACATCGAATATCTCGAAATTAAAGGAACACACGGTGTTGCTTACGCCGAAAAATTGGAGGTAACCGACCCTGCAATCGAAAAATTCTTTGCAAAATATTTAAGTCCTGAATTATAAAATCTAAATTCAATGAAAACAAGAATCAACCATCTGGTTCTGATCGCATTAACAGTGTTCGCGATTAGCTGTACGCCCTGTAAAAAGACCGAAACCATTCCGCAACAATTCACTCTCAGCACCAATTTGGAAATGGCAGTGGTAAACGCCCATAAAGTTTTGGAAATCGACTCCTTGCTTCAATCGTTTGTCGATCAGGAAAAAACAAATTGCGTGGTGGGCTTCGTGGCCAAAGGCGGTCAGGTTGTTTATAACAAAGCTTTCGGATGGAAGGATGTTGAAAACAAGATTCCGGCAACGGTCGACGACTATTACATACTGTTTTCACAAACCAAAGCCATTACGACCGTCGCTTTCATGACCTTGGTTGAAAAGGGGCTCGTAAAGGTCGACGATCCGGTTTCAAAGTTCTTCCCAGAAATCCCCGACCAGGTGGTTACAAAGGTGAATGAAGACGGCACTTACGAAACCCGCCCGGTGGCTTCACCCATGACCTTTGCCCACCTCATGTCGCATTCATCGGGGCTAAACGCAGGTTTGGTGGGAAAAATCAAACAAGCCGAACGAAAACAAAGCGATGCGCCTGCAGGGTTTGGCGGAATGATGCCAAGCGAAACGCCTGCCGGACAGCACAGCGGAGGTGGCAACTACCAGGCAAAATACCTGGAAGAAGAAATGCTTGCCCTTACAAAGTATCCGCTGGGTTTCGACCCTGGAACCGAATGGAGTTACCACATCAGCACCAATATGTTGGCCTATATGATCGAAAGGATTTCGGGGAACCCCTTGCGCGAATACGTGAAAGAAACCGTTCTTTTGCCCTTGGGCATGAACGACACCGATTGGTATTACGAACCAAGTAAGCTAAGTCGTTTTGTGAAAGCTTACAGCGCTGTTGATGGAAAACTGGAACCAAGCACCAACCTATACAGCGAAGCTACCATCAGCACGGAACAAACCTATTGCGAAGGGGCCATTGGCTTGAACGGTCCCATTGAAGATTACGCCAAATTTTGCCAAATGCTCCTCAACAAAGGCGAATTCAACGGGAAGCGTATTTTAAAACCCGAAACCATCGAATTGATGACCACGGTTAACCAATTGCCCGAAACCAATTCCGGAGGAAAGGGATTTCAGTTCGGACTTGGTTTTGAACTGTACAACGAGCTTAAAAAACCAGTTCCAGCAGTATCAAACACGGCTTATGCCTGGGGGGGCATGTTTGGCACCGAATATATTATTGACCCTGAAAACAATACGATTGCCTTATTCTACATCAATATGGCACGTCGCGAGCCACTCTATCCACAATATTTGCAAAAAGTGTATCAAATGATCAAGAGTGAATAAGAACAATACAAACCGATCAAGCACTCAGATAACCATAAACAAGAAAATCTTCATTTTATTTCTCATCGTTGGAGCAAAAAGCTTTCATGCATAGCATTTTGGACACAGGACAAAAATCAACGAAAACTGGTTTTTCAATTTGAAAGTTATAAAATATGGAAGAAAGAAAAACTTGGATTGCAGGAAATGGTCGATGATCGATCTTCCCCATGATTGGACGGCAAAACAAAACGCAAGTCCCTGACTGGCTGTTTGCACCACTTATCTGCCCGGGAAAATTGCCTGATAAATAAAGGAAATAAAGTGTGGGGTTTTTTGAATTGGCAATGTCTCAAAAAAGCATCATAAAATTACAGAGGTATCTCATTTGAACTGTTCTCACTTTATAAAAAATAAGAAATGAATTTTAGTCTTTATAAGAAAATAAATTGGATCCTGATTGCAATACTCTTTTTATGCACAATTAGTTATGGCCAGGCAATAAAATCGAAAAAAGTTGACAATGGAGGCAGTGGCCAATACAAAGCCATGGCAGCCACTGAAAAATCATTGCCCGATTTTGTAGTCTACCGACCTGAAAACATTAAAAAAGCAGTAAAGAAAGAAGGAAAATTACCTGTAATGGTATGGGCAAACGGTGGATGCATGAACTCATCCATTCACCATGAAAGATTATTAACCGAAGTGGCTTCACATGGTTATATCATAGTTGCCATTGGTACCTTACAAATGACCGTTGAAGAAAGGAGACATGAACATACACCTGATGACGAACTGCTGAAAGCTTTGAATTGGATTTCGGAGCAAGCCAAGACAAAAGGTACCGATTTCTACAAAAATGTTGATCTGAAAAAAATTGCGGCCGGCGGACAATCGTGTGGAGGTGCTCAAGTTTTTCGCGTAGCAGATGATAGCCGCATTAAAACTTACCTGATCGTTAATTCAGGCATGGGCGATATGACCATGGCCGGAGCCAGTTCAAAATCATTGGAAAACCTGCATGGCGACATAATTTATATCATTGGCGGAGAATCGGATGTTGCCTACAAAAATGCGCTTATCGACTACGAAAGAATCGAAAAGGTGCCGGTATCTTTTGCCAATCACAAAACGGCAGGGCATGGAGGAACTTTTGCCCAAGAATTTGGAGGCTCTTTCGCAAAAATGGCGCTCGACTGGCTCGACTGGCAGTTTAAAGGCAAAGACCACTCAGCCATCTTCCTTGAAAAAGACTTGAGTGAATATCCAGGCTGGACAATGGATTCAAAGAATTTTAAAAAATAAAATATAAACACATGAAAAATATAATATCAAGCTTAACCAAATTGGTTTTCATTGGCCTTTTTTTGCTTTTAGCCAGTTTTAAAGTCTTTTCTCAGACACTGCCCTATCAAAATGATTATGCTTTGGGGCTCGATTTATCGTTTGTAAAACAGAGCGAAGACCGGGGTACAAAATATTACGATGAAGATGGAATCGAAAAACCGGTGTTGCAAATCTTCAGGGATCATGGATATAATTGGTCTCGAATAATGATTTGTAATGAACCAACCAATCGCCTTCCTCACAACCTTGAATATGTTGTTGATGCAGCCCGGGCTACAAAAAAATACAACTATTTCTTTCTGCTCGACATGATGTTTTCCAACGGATGGGCAAATCCAATGATGCAGCCCACACCTTCATTATGGGTCGACTTGTCGCACTCGGAACGGGTAAAAGCGGTATATGAATACGTCCAAAAAGTTGTGTCCAGGTTGAAAAGTGAAGGTTTGATGCCTGATATGATTCAGGTTGGCAACGAGATAGGTAACGGTTTCCTTTGGCCTGACGGGCGCATTAATTACGCAATCCCTGAAGAAAGTAAATGGGAGAATGTTGCAGATTATCTCAAAGCAGGGGTCAAAGCAATAAGAGAATTGGAAGACGGGAAAAAAATCAAAATAATGTTACACGTTGATCATGGAGGCGACTTAGAAATGACCCGCACTTTCTTCGATAATATAACGAAATTCAATGTCGATTTTGATGTTGTGGGCTTTTCGTTTTATCCCTGGTCACATGGAACCATATTAGACTTGAAAGACAATTTGAGGATGACAGCTCTTCGTTTCAAGAAAGAAATTATTGTTGTAGAAACAGGTTATTATTATAGCCAGGGCAACGAATTTAAAAATCAAAAACCACCATTCCCCGAAACTCCGGAAGGTCAGAAAGCTTGGTTTGAAGCTGTTAATGAGGCTGTGCTCGCTACTCCAAACGGATTAGGAAGAGGTGTGTTTTGGTGGCATCCTTTATTTCGGTCCAGAGGTTTTTTTGATACAGAAACCAATGTGGCAAAACCCATTGTAGGTGCAGTAGAAAAATATGGTCTACCGATAAAAAGAGCTGACGGGCAAAATAGAATTCAATAGAAATGCATAGGGTTAACTCGACCCATCATTTAGCGAATAGGTCATAAAAAATGGAGAGAGAGAATATTCAACAACTAACTTGGAATAAGCAGAACAATCAGTGAAGCTGGTTTTGCAAATACCGCATTAAACCGTTTTGAAATAAAATAAACAAAATGAAAAAGAAATTTTTATTAATCGTAAGTGTCCTTATCCTTGGAATACACTGTTATGGCCAAAAAGGTCCAATTGAGGCCGGTGAAAAAATCGCAGTTACAAACACAAAATACGGCAAAGTCCGCGGATACATCGACGATGGAGTTTTCGCATTTAAAGGAATTCCTTATGCAAAAGCCGACCGGTTTATGTCCCCACAAGCTCCCGATAAGTGGGACAATGTGCTGCAATGCACCATTTACGGGCCACAAGCCATGCAGAATAAAGCCCAACGCTGGGAAGGACAAGGGGATTACAACTTTGGATTTCAATTCGAAAAAGAAGCGATGAACGAAAAAGAATGCTTTGTTCTGAATGTTTGGTCGAAAGGCATTCATGATGCCAAAAAACGTCCGGTTTGGGTATGGATTCATGGCGGTGGTTATGCAGCCGGCTCTGCCAACCAGTTGCCTTTTTTCGATGGGCGCTCATTAGCCGAAAAGGGCGATATTGTTGTAGTAACTGTAAATCACCGATTGAATACCTTAGGTTATCTCGACCTTAGAGGATTGGGTGAAAAATACACCGAATCGGTCAACCTGGGCATGCAAGATTTAGTTGCTGCCTTGCAATGGATAAAAGACAATATCGAAAACTTTGGAGGTGATCCAAACACTGTTACAATTAACGGTCAATCGGGTGGTGGCGGAAAAGTTTCAGTTCTTACCGCGATGCCATCAGCTTCCGGTTTGTTTCAAAGAGCCATTGTTCAAAGTGGAATGGCCAGTATTCCTGACGATAAAGATTCAAAAGCATTTGGATTGGCCTTTGCCGCTGCACTTGGCGTTAATCCCCGAAATGCTGAAAAACTAAACGACTTCACGTATGAAGAATTGGTCGATGCAGAGCGCAAGGCTTCACAAATACTGAGAGCTTCAGGAAGTACTATCAGAGGAGGCGCAGGCCCGGTAATTGACGGCAAATACATTACCCACAGCCCATTCGAGGAGCCTCTGCCTGAATTTTCAAAACAGGTTGCCTTGCTTGTTGGTTCCGACTTGAATGAATTTACTTATTCCAACCGTGCCATTATTACCCCTCAAACGATGGAGCAAGTGAAAGAAACACTCGTAAAACGCTTTGGTGAAGAAAATGCAGATAAATATATAAGCTTGTATAATAAAGCATATCCAGAAGATAAAGAACCCCAACATTTGTTAACCTTTGATACCATGTTCCGAAAGGGGGCCATCAAATTAGCAAATGCAAGAAGTAGTGCTGGCAATGCACCTGTGTTTATGTACCTGTTTTCGTGGCAATCGCCGGTAAACGATGGAAGCCTGGGAGCGTGTCACGGGATGGAACTTCCGTTCGTGTTCAACAACATTGCCCTGGCCCGGCCCTTGACAGGTGGAGGAGAAGATGCCTATCAATTGGCTGACAAAATTAGTTCAGCATGGATTAACTTTGTAAAAACAGGCAACCCTAATTGCAAAGAATTACCTGCATGGCAAGCATACACTCCGAAAGAAGGAGCAACCATGATATTCGATAATAAATGCAAGGTGGTTATGAACCACGATAAAGAATTGCTTGAACTAATCAACGAACCGGGAAATCGCAGATAAAATAATTAACGAACCCTATAAGAACGATGAAAACAAAAAACCGATTTTTAGCAGTTATAGCAGTAGCGCTGCTTTTACCTGTTGGCTTAATGATAGCCATTGCAGGAATCAATCAAAAAACAATACCTTCCCGGCCTGAAGGTCCTTGTGATATTTATGCCACAGATGATTGCCCGTGTGTTGCAGCACACAGCACCACACGTGCGTTGTACGCTGCATACAATGGGCCGCTGTACCAGGTTATGCGCAAGTCCGACGGGAAAACCTTGGACATTGGGGTTGTACAACCAAGCGAAGGTGATCCGGGAGGATATGCCGATGCAGCAGCTCAGGATGAATTCTGTAAGGATACCTATTGCTGGATAACAACACTCTACGACCAGTCGGGCATGGAAAACCACCTCAAACAAGCGCCTCGCGGTGCTTTTATTGGCCCTGCACTGGGCGGTTTCAACAATGTGCCCATGGCCGACATGGCACCAGTTACCCTTATGGGGCACAAAGTGTACGGTATTTTTATTGCTCCCGACATGGGCTTGCGTTGGAACGATACCAAAGGAACTGCTGTTGACGATCAGGCACAGGGACAATACTGGGTGATTAATGGCCACCACTTTAACGATGGATGCTGCTTTAACTATGGCAATGTTGAAACCGATAGCCGCGATGATGGCGATGGCACCATGGAATCGACTTATTACGGTAATGCCCGTTTTTGGTATTACGGCCAGGATCAGGGACCATGGATTATGACGGACCAGGAAAACAACCTGGTAGGTTGCGTTAACCCCGATCCGAGAGATAAATATTGCAAGGACCTGCCAAGTATTTCATGGCGTTTTGTAACCGCCACTGCCGATGGAAAACCAGGACATTGGAGATCAATGGGCGCTGATGCCCAAAGTGGAAATTTACATATTTTGTACGATGGAGGCCGCATAATTAACGACCGATTCCCGGAAGGTAAAAGCAGCTACGACCCCATGCGCAAACAAGGAGCGATTGTCCTTGGTAACGGTGGCGATAACAACAACTATTCACAAGGAACATTTTATGAAGCGGCCATGACGGCTGCCGGAGCTTTTCCTTCTGAAGAAACCAACCAAAAAATTCAGGCCAATATTGTTAAGGCTGCTTATGCTGTGGCCCAGGTGAGCATTGCCCCTTCGAACGCAACCGATACTCCTCCGGGATTGCAAACTTTTGCTCCAAATTCTTCACAAAACACGACTGTAACATTCACAAATACAACACAAACATCTGTAACGGATCTTCAAGTGAGTATCGATGCACCTAAAGGATGGAATACAGTGGTATTGGGTACAAATGACATTGCAAAGAAATTTACAGATCCAATTAAACCAGGTGAAAGTGTAAGCGTAATTTTCAACGTAAAATCGGGTTCTAAAACACTCAATGGAGATATCAAAGGAGTTGCAAAATGGACAAATTCAGCCAATGGTTTGACTCAAACCGAATTTGCAATCGAAAAAGTGCGCAATGTAAGCCCGATTAAAATCAATGAATTTGCAATTGGAAGTGGTGAAAACTTAACCAATACATTTATTGAACTTTACAATGCAAGTGCTGATGAAATTGATATTTCAAACTGGACTTTAACCCACCATCAGGCCGAAATGCCAATCTTTTCAGCCATAAACATTCCTTCGGGAACTAAACTTGCAGCCAACGACTTCTATCTTCTTGGATTGTCAACTTCGGGCTTGGCAATTCCTGCTGCAAAAGGTGAATCGACTATTTATGTAAGAAGCACCATTGGTATGTCGGTTGGTGATGAGATTGTAATTGGAACCGGTTCAAATAAAGAATCCAGAATAATTAAAAGCATTGTAAATCCAAAAGCAAAAGAACCGGAAGCAGCACCACTAGCGTGGGGAGCGAATTATGGCTACCGGAATTTAGAACCCGGAACAGCAACAACAGTATGGTCGCCACTTCCCGAAGGACCGGTAATCACCTTCCCAAAAGGATCAACCAGTATTCCTGTCGAAAGTGTCGATAACTTTGAAGTTGGGCGTAAAATGGCCATTGGTTATGGCACTACCTATCCTGCTGTAGCACGCGATATCGAAAAATACGAAGTGCTTACTGTGACAAAAGTTGGAAAAAGAGGCACCCAGGCATGGTTATCTGCCGATGCAAAAATTGGCGATACCAACATCAAAGTTTCTTCTGTAAAAGACATTTCTGTGGGCGATAGCATCCGACTTGACATCGATAGCAAAGGACATGGAATTGAATGGGTTAAAGTTAAAAAAGTGGGAACAGCTTCGGTACGCAATACCTTTGGTGGTCCTTTAAACAAAGATGAACAGGGAACCGGTTTGGATCTCGAAAAACCGCTGAAATTCAACCACGCGTACAACATGCCTTTCAGTGTATGGGGAACAGGGATCAGCTTTGAGCCGGCTACTGCTTTCGAACACTCAAGCAACGAACCTGTATTGCCGCTCTGCTTTTCAATTACACTGGATCAACCTTTGGCCGAAAATCATCCGATTGATGAGGTTGTAAGTGATGTGAAAGTCACAACGGCCGGGTATCAGGGAAAAGCCAAACCCGAACAGTGGTTTGGAGGCCCTGCACTTTCGTTTGTTGCAGGCAACATGGTTTTGCGCGATGCCGATGGCAATGTAGTTGACGGATTGAATTATGGCGAAATTGTTGACCCTTGGGCTTCCGAAGGTTACCACGCTATTTCGGGCGCAGGTGAGTTGGGTTGTTATGTCGGATCGCCAGCCATTGGCGGAGGTACAACCAGCAGAAATTCTACACCTTCAAGTTTGCCATTGAGAAGTACCGGCCGTTACCCCGATGGAAGAGACCATGACAGCAACTGCAACGATTTTGAAATGCAACAAATTGTACGATTGGCTTTGGATACCGAAGCTGGTTCGAACAACATTAAGGTAAACAGCGTTGCTGATTTCAGAATAGGACAAAAAATTGTCGTTGGAATGGTTGATGCCGAAATGGCTACAATAACCAGCGTTGGAACAGCCGGCGGATCAAAAATAAGCATTGAAGTGAAAGTAGGCAATACAGATATCCCTGTCGAAAGCGTTGAGGGGTATAGTGCCGGCCAAACAATAACAATTGGCAGTGGCGAAAATATGGAAAAAGTGGTTGTCGCATCGGTAACCAACAGACGCCGCTGGTGGCGACGCCAAAACAATAACGATGGCCCTGATACTTTTGTAACCTTAACCGAACCAGTAGCAAAACAGCACAAGGTTGGGGAACAAGTCTCAGGTTCAGGCATTACAATAGCAACTCCATTGAAAAGGGTTCATGAAAGTGGTGATCAGGTAGCCAGCAATGTGCCAACGCCGGGAGCTCCAAATCAATTTTAAATTGCAATAGACTAATAAGCAATTATCCATAAAACGATGTAGCAATTCAGTTCCTGCTCTGCTACATCGTTTTTTAAACAAAAGAAGGATAAAGAGTGATTAATAACAGAAACAATCAGAAATCGAGCAACTGGCCGGTATGGTTATTAATATTATTGATATTAAACATACTAGCCATTGTCTTGAGCATCATTCTGAGCTGGCTTTATTTTAAAGAAGGAGCATTACCAGGTTGTGGAACGGGTAGTTCGTGCGATCAGGTTTTAAGCAGTCGTTGGTCATCACTGGCCGGCATTGTTCCGGTTAGTGGTTTGGCACTGGGGACTTATCTTGCCATGTTTTTAGCCAGTTTAACTATTCGTCCTTCAATCGAAGCTTCAGTTCGGAATTTATCGTGGCAGGTAATCTTAATCCTGGCAGGTGCAATTATGGGTAGTGCAATTTGGTTTACTTTTCTCCAAAAATGGATCATTGGAAGTTTTTGTATCTATTGCATGTCTGCACATGTAACAGGCTCTTTACTATCGGTCTTAATAATTTGGAGGGTTGTAAAAGAGCGCAAAGCTCCTAAAAAAGAAAAGTTGCAGATAAAACCCATTCGAATAGTGGGACTGATTTTAGTGGGGCTAATAACATCGGGAATAGTATCAGCGATTCAATTTAACGATACGCCTACCGCCATAAATCAAGAAAATAATCAAGCTGAATTTCATTTCAATATTGATTATGAAAACGCACCCATGATAGGTCCGCCAGATGCAGATTACAAAGTGATATTGCTCTTTGATTATCAGTGCGCTCATTGCCAGAAAATTCATTTCATGTTGAATTTGGCGGTACAGCAATACAATGGAAAATTGGCTTTTATTTTGATGCCTACCCCATTGGAAAATAGTTGCAATCAGTTTATTTCGCCCCAAAAAACAACCTTTAACAACTCATGCGAACTAACAAAAATTGGATTGGCCGTTTGGAAGGCAAATCCAAAAGTTTTTTCCGGGTTTGAAAATTGGATGTTTTCTTTCGAATCAGGAAATACATGGAAACCCAAAAGCATTGAAGCCGCTAAGGCAAAAGCTGCCGGGTTGCTTGGTAATGAAATGTTAGAAACCGCCTTAGCTGATTCATGGATTAGTAAGTACCTGCAAAATGGCATTCAACTTTTTGGACAAACACTTCAGAATGGCAGGGGTGCAATTCCAAAAATGATTTACAATGAAACCTGGATTATACCCGAACCCTATAACGCTGATGATCTTGTAGTTATTTTACAGAAAAGCCTTGGGATCCCAAAGCCATAATTTTACAATAAACATCTAAAACAATCTAAAAATGAACAAACGACTTACTAAACAAAACATCAACAGGACGAAACGATATATTGGAATCGCCTTATTATTATTGAGTTTTACCATTTCATGCAAAACCGAAGAAAAGGTTTCAAAACCTGGCGAGTATTCGGGTTATAGCAAAGTAATTTATGCCGAAGCATATGATCTCAGTTCACAATACATCGAAATGCGCGATGGCGGAAAGTTGGCCATCGATATTTGCCGCCCCATCGATTCGATTACAGGCAAAGTGATTGAAGAGCCGCTCCCGGTGTTATGGATGCACACGCCCTACAACCGTAGGTACAACAACGGTAAAGAGAAGATGACCGTGGATTGCTACGCGGGCACTGCAAGCCAATTAGTAAAATACGGTTATGTGGTGGCCACGGTCGACTTCAGGGGCACCTACGCCTCTTTTTGCCACAACGAAGGGTACAACCGGGGCGAATGGATCAGCGCCGCTCGAACCGATGCCTACGATATCTCGGAATGGCTGGCCGCTCAACCCTGGAGCAACGGCAACATTGGCATGTGGGGCTGCTCGGCTACAGGCGGCAGTCAGATGCAGGCGGTTACCGAAGCCTCTCCGCACCTGAAAGCCATTTTCCCCATGAGTTTCGAATTCGATGTGTACGACTTTCGGGTAATGGGTGGCATTGTCGGAGCAAGGGGTGTCGACCGGCCAAGGAAACCCGGTGACCTTCTGCCCCACGAACTGCGCGACATCATGGCCGCCCCGGTCGATGCCGACAAGGATAGCCTGTTGCTGAAACAAGCCAAAGCTGAACATCAGGGAACCATTGAAAATGAAGGGCTCCTGCCTTATCGCGACAGTTATTCCACTGAATTTACCGACGAAGCGTCGAAGCAATGGTGGATCAAAAGCAGCCCTTCCACCTATTTGGATAAGATCAATGCCTCGGGTGTCGCCATGTACATGGCCGTAAACTGGGACGAGGGGAACACCAAGCCCGGCCCGTTTTTCGCCTTCAATAATTTTACCGTTCCGAGGAAGTTGATCATTGGCCCGGGCGTGCATTGCGACTGGTTCACCTCTATGGAACTCACCGGTTTTGACATTGTTACCGAAGAACTCCGCTTTTTCGATTACTGGCTGAAAGGCATCGACAATGGAATTATGGACGAAGACCCGGTGTATTATTATACCTACAATGCCCCCAAAGGCGAAGAATGGCGCTCGTCGAAAACCTGGCCTTTGACTGAAGAACAAAGGGTTAAATACTATCTTGGCAACGAAACCCTAAGCACGAACGAACCCAACACGAACGACAGCAAGGATATAACAACCGTAAACTACGATTATCGGTCGCAAAGCAAAGAAGGCATTCTGGTTTATGAAACCTCCCCGCTTAACGAAGATCTCCAGGTTACCGGCCATCCCGAAATGAACCTGTGGGTATCGTCGACTGCAACCGATGGCGATTTTATTGCAAAACTGAAAGATGTAGCTCCCGATGGAGCCATTACCTCGTACAATGTGTACGGGCAGCTTAGAGCCTCTATGAGAAAACCCGCCGAAGCGCCTTACAACTACCTGGGTTTGCCCTGGCACAGCTTTTTGGAGTCGGATGTTGTGCCGCTAAAGCCCGGAGAACCCACCCAATTGGCTTTTCCGATTCTGCCCATTTCGATGATCTTCAAAGCAGGTCATAAAATTCGCCTCGAGATTAGCTTTGCCACCCGAGGCACACAAAAGGTAGAACCCGCACCCGAAGTAACCGTTTATCACGATTTGCAACATCCTTCACATCTAACTTTGCCGTTGATAAAGAAGTAGTTGACAGTAGAAACAAACAATAAAACCAACGTTTATGATGAAATTAGGTTTCGTCTTCATCTTCCTATTGGGCTTTATAACCTTATATTCCCAGAATAGTAGTGTTTTGATGAATGAGAATCAGGTTTGGAAACGGTCTCAGATTGTTCCGATTCCCTCTTATGTTGAGGGTGTCAGTGATTTTTTCTTCGATGCTTCAGCAGGCTGGCTGATGATGAACGAACCTCAGGAAGATGTTAAAAAATTGCTTTCAACGGATGAGGGCTGGGAACCGATGATTAAACAATTGACCAATATGGGATCTCGTGTTCCCAATTATAAGACAAGGCTCTTCAAACGTGCCTTTACATTTCCTGATTCTTTTAAGGATCGCCGCGTAATCATCCGTTTTGAAGGCGTTGCCCATGATGCCAAACTGTATGTCAATGGGTCTTTTGTTCGCGACCATTGGGGATCATTTTCAGCATGGACAGCAGACATTACCGACTACATAAAAGACGGAAAGGCTGTGGTGGGAGTTTTTACCGATGAACGCCGTACCGGGCTGGCTGCCTATACAAACGGATGCGCTTTTGAGCCTCTCTATATTTCTGGCATTCAATATGAGGTCGGTTGTTATGTGGTTCCAAAGAACTACATTGTGCGTGCCAATCAGGATATCTTTTTTGATAGTAACTATAAAGATGTCAGATTGAGGATATCCATGAATATTGCACAGCATTCAAAATCAAAAGAGAATACAATAAAAGTTGAAATTAAATCTCCTGAAGGCAAAACAATTACGGTTGTTCCGTCAACCTTTACGGTTCCCGGCGGCGCAAACGATTTTTACATTGAACCTTCCGTTTTGAATCCTGTAAAATGGGACGCTGAGCACCCCGAGCTTTGTACCATGGACGTGTCGTTGTACAGTGATGATAAGAAAATGGAGACGGTTTCGCGTAAAATTGGGTTCCGACAAGTTGAACTCAGAGGGCGCAATCTCTTTGTCAACGGTCAGGAAGTTAAATTTCGGGGAATATGGGGAGGGAACGATCCCAAGCAGTTGCGTGATCTGAATATCAATCATGTCCGTAAAAATTGGCCGACTCAAGGCTTTCTTGACTCCTGCGATCTGTTTGGCGTCTATGTCCTCGATGAAATCCCGGTTACATTTTCAAGGGGGAACGTTTCCGACAATCCTGAAGATGCGAATCGTTGGCTCGAAATGATGGCCGACATGGTTGAACGCGATTACTCGCATCCAAGTGTCGTTATGTGGAGCCATGGCAACGAGTCGAATCCTGGTTCCACCACACTAAAAGTGCATCAATTTATTAAGAATGAAGATCCCCAGCGACCGGATATGTTTAGTTGGGCGCAAGATATTCCTTTAGATGAGGAACTCCCATACGACATTTACAGTTTTCACTATCCAGACGTTATGAAAGGCCCCAAAACATTAACCGAATACCAGTCGTCTGTTTTTAATTCAGAAAGCCAGATTGTGAAACGATATCCACAACCGGTAATACCTGTTATTGCTGATGAGTTTGCGCATGTGGCTTTTGGGAATGCGGTTGACAAAGATCCGAATATTCGCAATTTTTGGGGAGAGGGCGTCAAACTTTTCTGGGATTACATGTCCAACACCAATGGGTCTCTTGGAGGCAATCAATTTGGTGTTTTCACCAGTCTCGAATCAAACATCAACGCGCCGGAAGAATGGCTGCTTCGTAAGGCGTATAGTCCTGTCCGAATTGAGGACGAATACCTGGGTTTGACTGACGACGGCAATCTTGTGTTCAAGGTGCAAAACCGTTTCTGTCATACGAACCTTAACGAAATTCAATTGCAATGGAAAATGGACAACAACAGTGGATCAATGATTTGTCCGGCTATTGCACCAGCTCAATATGGGGTAATTACCTTACCTGTAAAGAACGCCAAACAAGGAGAACGGGTTGAGTTGGCTTTTGTTGGTAAAAATGGATTTCAGTTTGACGAATACGCACTCTCAATTGGTGCTGTTCCTTTTGCGATGCCTGTTTTTTCAAACAGTGCTCCTTCGTTGAATGAAAATGAGGAATCGTTTATCATCAGTGGAAACAAGTTTAAAATTGAAATCAGCAAGCAGGCTGGTCAGATTGTTTCGGGGGTTTTCAACGATCAGAAGATTATTACCGGGGGACCACAACTCAATATTAACGGAACGAAAGAGCCACTTCCTGCCTGGAGTTGCCAATCGGTTACTGCTGCGATTGAGGGTAATTTGGCCGTTGTAAAACTCGAGGGAAGTTACTCAACCAGCAAAGTTGCTTTTACACTTCAAATCGATAGCGAAGGCATGATCGCCACGAATTATGCGGTCTCGAATTTTTCGATTGAACCTCTTCCTTCTCATGAACTTCCATGGAATAATTCATATTATGGAGGGTTTAGCGAAATTGGTGTGAAATATGAACTTACCAGCGATATCGACCGTCTTTCGTGGGATAGGAAGGCCTTGTGGACAGTATATCCTGAAAATCATGTTGGAGCGCCAAAAGGTACTGCGTATAAAAACACTCCGGTTAATCCGAATGATTGGGGAACATTTAGTACAGACAGGGGAACCTTCATGATTTTCAGGTTGAATGAACAGCCTTATTCCAATAATTTTAGAGGAATGAAAGAATATATTCGCACAGCCACGGCCTTTGCTGGAACTAAGGGATGCGGATTGCAGGTTTTTTCACCCATGACCGATGCTGTTCGTATGCAGCCTTCAGCTGGCAAGAACGGCAATGTGGAGATGTTGATCAACAATCAATGGAACTACCCGACACTTGGTCTCGGGAATTACATGAAAAGGCCAATATTCACTTTTGAGAAGGGTTTTAAAGGCGTAGTAAGAATGCGCTTTGTTACTGAATAGCCGTTTGGAGCTTGTTTCACTATTAAGAACTTTTTCTCAATAAATTAGGGATTCTTAGTACTTTATTATCTTTGAAAAAAATGAAAACGAATAAAATGAACAGGTTAATATTTATAATTGCAGTAATTGTTTTAGGGTTCGTTAATTCTTTATCTGCCATCGATTTAAAAGGAAGCACTTTTTCTCACGATCCGGCAACCTTAATAAAAGAAGGAGACACCTACTGGCATTTTTATACCGCCCCGGGCATCGGAGCCGCTTATTCAAAGGACATGATCACCTGGACTTCAAGCAAGAATCATATTTTTCAAACCGGATCAAACTGGAAAAGCAACTATCCTGCATGGACCATTCCCTACTTCGGAAGTGGCACGGGTGCGAACACCGACGGCAATCTTTGGGCTCCTGATGTAATTTTTATGAATGGTGCCTATTACCTGTATTATTCATGTTCCTCATTTGGAAGTACTGCATCGGCCATCGGATGTGTCAGGTCAAAGTCGCTTAACAATCCCAAATGGGAAGATATGGGCAAGGTGGTTTCTTCCGTATCCCGTTCCGATTTCAATGCCATCGACCCCGGTATGTTTCGGGATGATGATGGAAAAGTGTACATGGTATATGGTTCATTTTCTGCAGGAATTGGGATTGTTGATATCGATACAATTACTGGTTTGGCTACAACAAAGGTTCAATATCTTGCCGGAGAAAGCGGGCGTTCCTACGAAGCTGCCTCGCTGTTTAAAGAAGAAGGATATTATTATCTGGTCATTAACCGGGGTTCCTGTTGCAATGGGGTAAACAGCACCTATTTTATGATTGTAGGCCGCTCAAAAAGCGTAAAAGGCCCCTATGCCGAATTTAGAACTTTGTTGCCCAACAAAGATGGCAAGTACATTGGTCCCGGGCATTTCAGTCTTTACCGCGACAACTGTGCAAAATATGTTACGGCCCACTATTACGATGGCACGGCCAATGGATTTGCGCGCTACGATATTTTGAGAATGAAAATGGTGGATGGCTGGCCCGTTCTGACCAGAAATTTCTCGATGAAGGAATGCGATGACAACACCACCGGAACAAACACCCTACATATCGGCTCCGAAGAAATCGATAACGCAGGTTTCTCCCTTTTCCCTGTTCCTGCCACTAATAAGTTGAACCTTATTTTATCAGCAAACCTGGCCAGGGATGCCGAAGTAACCATTTACAACGTTGTAGGACAGGCGGTTTATCGCAAGAATAAAATTGAAAAAGCAGAAACAATCGATATCCACTTTTTAAAATCAGGCTTTTACAACATTGTTGTTTCAAACCAACAGCTAACGGTTTCAAAGAAGTTTGTCAAATAACAAATAATACTGGATAAATTCCATGCCTGTACATGCTTAATCCCGCCTTTCAAAGGCAGTTTGTTTTCATCAGGCGAGACCACGATTTTCTCGTAATGGTCATTGATTGCAGCCAGTGCAGAATATTCCCTCTAGATAGTTTGACCGTCAACAAGCATATAACTTGCTGTTATCGCATTTTCAAAATACGGATGATAGTAATTTCTTTTCCTATTTGTCCGATTTGTGCTTCACGATAATAGGGGCAAACTATAGTTTTACCGACAAGTTTAAATTCCAGGTTTATAAGTGTTGTGAAAAAAATATAAATAAGATAGTTACGAATTATGAAGAATCTTAAAGCTACTAAAACTCATCTTATAATCATCGCTTTAATGCTTGTATGTCATTTTAGCGCCCTTAGCCAAACCATCCAAAATGATGTATTTTGGCACGATACCGCAGGGAACCCGATCTATACACAAGGCGGTGGTGTGCTGAAAGTTGACAGTGTTAATTATTGGTACGGTGTAAGGTACACTGGTGCCGATGATTATTACAACAACCCGGGCGCAGGTAAAAATAGTGGTTCCCAATTCCAGACGATGACATGTTATTCTTCTGTCGACCTTGCAAATTGGAAGTTTGAAGGTGACTTACTGACTACCGCTAACGGTTTAGGCGGCTGGATTGGCCGTGTGGGTTGCGCTTATAATGCACTCACCCGTAAATATGTGTTGATTGCCCAAAGGTACCCGGGCCTCATGTTTGCCACCAGCGACACGCCTACAGGCCCGTTTAAAGTGGTAGCGTCCCAATCAAAAATCGAGAACGTGGTCAACGACATGACTGGCGACCAATCGGTATTTACCGATGATGACGGGCAGGCCTATCTGGCTTACTGTAACGTTGAAGGGAGGTCTCATCAATATATTTCGCGACTCCGTCCTTCCGATTATCTTTATGTTGAACCCGCAGTTGAAATACACAAAGGGGGTGGACGTGAAGGGAACGTACTGTTCAAACATGATAGCACCTATTATTTCATCTCATCCGACCTCCATGGCTGGAATACCTCCCACACGTATTGCATTACGGCAACAAACATTTGGGGGCCCTATTCTTCTGAGTTTATTATGGAAGGCACACGTGATGATTACTCGCATGTAACACAAAGCGGTCTCGCATTTGCGGTAAATGGCACATCCGGTTCGTTTGTCATTTTTGGTGGCGATCGTTGGGCCGACTTTGCCGGAAACGGTGTAGGTTATAATCAATGGTGTCCCATAACGTTCGAAGGAATTAAGCCAATCTTTCATTCACTCAGTCAATGGAATATTAATGCCGCCGAAGGAACCTGGTCGGTAGGCAGTGGAAACAATTATGTGTTGAATCCAAACTTTGAGGCCGACAGGGTTTCTGTAGCCAAATTAACGGGATGGACCAACATTGGCAGCGCAATCGGCAATACCAATGGCAGCCATGAGCCAGGACGCTGGGCTTTGTCGCATTCAGGTGCTTCACCTTATCAGGCGACCACTTATCAAAACATTTCACTGCCCAATAACACCTACAGGCTCACCGTATGGGTAAAGAGCAGCGGCGGGCAGAAAGCCGCAAAAATCTATGCCAAAAACTTTGGCGGAGATGAAATGAATTATTCGATCAACAGTTCGATCGGCAATTGGACGCAAGTTATTATTTCCAATATTGTTGTAAGCAATGGTTCAATACAGGTTGGAGTCAATTCGGATGCGAATGGTGGTAACTGGGTAAACGTTGATGATTTCAACCTGGTTTTAGAAAGTGAACCTTTTTGTTACCCAACAGTGATTGCCCACAAAATTCAAGTTAACGGAGGCGACTGGATTGATACCACAAGCGCTAATGTAAATGTGGGCGATAAGATCACGATGAGTCCCCAGGCTGGATCCGATGATAGTTCATGGATATGGAACGGTCCAAGTAGTTTTACTGCAAAAACACGCGAAATTACAGTAAACAATATCAAAAACTATCAAGGAGGCGACTATGTTGCAACGTACACCAATAATTGCGGGGCAAAAAGTTATGCTACCTTTAAAATTGTTGTGGGCAGTCAGGGCACAACTTCAATTACGATACAGGAAAATGAACTTGGTTTCTGTGGTGTTGACGGTACTATTGATACTAATAATCCAGGATTTTCAGGGGTTGGTTTTGCCAATACACCAAATGAAATTGGTGCGGGCATAAATTACAAAATAAGGTTTAGTGAAGGCGGAACTTATCCATTCATTTTCAGGTATGCCAATGGAGGAGGAGCCGACAGGCCTGGGAGGCTTTTGATCAACGGTTCTGCCGTTATTCAAACCATTAATTTTCCGGCTACGGGATCCTGGACGAACTGGACCTCCAAATCGGTAAATGTAAGCGTAAGCGCCGGAACATACGACGTACGACTCGAAGCCACAGGCAGTAGTGGTTTAGGCAACATTGATTACCTTGAGATAGCAGGAACAAGCGCAACCGGAGATAGCTGTAATGCCATCATTTCTACTGTTGACTTAATCCATAGAAAGAAAACTGACATGGAAGTTACCTGTTATCCTGTTTCTGCAAAGGATCAGCTTCATCTTGTTTTTAGCGAAGACCTTACTGAAACGGTAACTGTACGATTGTTTAATGCAGTTGGTAAAATGCAATACATCGGAAGTCTGGACAAAGGGCAAAACCATACAATCGACATGAAAGGCTTACCCAATGGATTATACCTTGTCAAAATAAGCGGACAAACTATAAATAGTACCAAACAAATTATTAAATAAATATCGAGGCAAGCCAATCACAGCTAATGGACAGAAATGACTGCTAAGCCAAAGAGGCGGGCGATTGCTCTTTTAAAAATTCTATATTTAATTCTTATGCAGCAACTCCCCGTCCTTGTTGGGCCAATTCGTAAAAGTGCTGAAAGGCAATATCGACCTTCTGGGAGAATACCATTCTGTCATAACTTTCTTTAGGCAACAGATCAGCAAGAACGATTTGTATTTCTCTTTTGACTATTTCCTGTGTTGCTTTTTCTTTCCACCATTCCTGGATCAGGATTTTGTTCTTTGCATCAAACAATTTTTCC
>CAZSIK010000029.1:6553-24318 GCA_964606515.1 uncultured Prolixibacteraceae bacterium | reverse complement strand
TGAATGATCTGATCCGATTCGACTATAAAGTATTGATATTTAACTACCGTAGGGTAAATATTTACTCGGGTAAGAGCCGTGGCTGTTTTCGAATTGCCATAATTGGGGTCGGCCACGCAACGATGTTTTCCAAGGTCATCCCAGATGTCTTTGTACTTGCGGAAGAGGTAGGTTTCGTTTGTGGTGGTGTTAATTCCTTCAGCAGCTACTGAAACGGTATCCCATTGCAGTTTTACGTTGAATGGAACCGGGTTGGCTTTCACCCCATCGACCACTGTTGGTTTGCGGCGCAGGGTGTGGTCCTGGGTCCAGGCCAGCCAGTAGGGGCCATACGATGCAGCCTTGGAGTCGTCGGTACTCCTGATCACATGATCTTTAATGGTATGTTTATAAGTAACTTCGCTGATGACATAAGTAATTACCGTATCGGTAAAGGGTGCCCAACCCTCTTCGGCTGAAATTTTCGAACCCATCCCGATCTGACCAATCAAATCAACAGGGACGGCTTTGCTCAGTTCACCCGTTTCAGCTTTCAACAGGGCGATGGCATCGTTGCCATTCATATAGGTAGGAGCAGGATAGGCAATGTCGAGCTGGTTGGCTTTGGCCTGAAGTGCCGAATCGCAAGCCGGAGAAGTTTCGGTTGAAGTGGTTTGACCATTTACAAGAACATGGGTTTTGTAGGGGCCAATAGTACCCGACAACTGGGTAATGCCCCCGCTTGTATAAGTAGTACTGCCATTGCTGTAACGGGCAACATAATACTTACTTAAGTCGATGGTTTTATTGGTCGGGTTGTAAATCTCAACCGCTTTATTGTTGCCCGAACCTTCGACGTATTCTGAAAAAAACAAATCGGTCTGTGCAAACAGAACACTACTCACTATAACTGAAAGAACTAAAAGTACACATTTTCTCATCTCTTCTGTCTTTTAATTGGATTTGTAAAGTGCTTCAAAGTTAGAATTTTTCCCATGAAATAAAATCGCGAACGATCCCTATTTGACCATGAAAAAATAGTTTAACATTGAGTCAATCTGGTGATAACAATTATTCTACATTGTGCTATCTCAATTTTCATTCTGTTATAAAACATTTCAATTTTTTTACAGTTCATAAAAACGGACAATTATATCTTTTTAAAAACAAGTGAATCAATCTTCTTTTTTATACTTTTGTTGCCCTATATCGATAATGGAATGGAGATGACAACCAATCGAAAAACAAATGAATCCAACATTCGGGAAAAAGGTTATATCGACGAGTCAATACCCGATGATTTAAACCTGATCGACGAGATCGTACGGCTTAAGAAAGAGAAAAATGCCGTAATCCTGGGTCATTACTACATCACTTCCGAATTACAGGATATTTCCGATTTCGTAGGCGACAGTCTGGCTTTAGCACAGGAAGCTGCCAGGACTAGTGCCGATATCATCGTTTTTGTAGGAGTTCATTTTATGGCCGAAACAGCAAAAATCATAAATCCCGGTAAAAAGGTCATCCTTCCTGACCTGAAAGCCGGTTGCTCGCTGGCCGAATCGGCACCCATTGAAGAATTCAGGAAATTCAAGGCTCAATATCCCGATCACAAGGTAATCAGTTACATAAACTGTACAGCCGATTTGAAAACCGAAACCGACATCGTGTGCACCTCATCGAACGCGGTAAAAATTGTGGAAAGCTTTCCTAAAGAGGAAAAACTGATTTTCGGGCCCGACAAAAACCTGGGAAATTACATCAACTCGCTTACCGGGAGAAACATGGTGTTATGGGATGGCGCCTGCATGGTGCACGAAAAATACTCGGTCGGAAAAATTGCCGAATTGATGGACCTTTATCCCGATGCCGAAACCATTGCCCACCCAGAATGTGAGAAACCAGTACTTCTCCTTGCCAAATTCATCGGTTCGACTGCTGCCTTGCTGAATTACGTTCAGAAAAGTCAGGCGAAAAAATTCATCGTGGCAACCGAAAGCGGTATCCTGCACCAGATGAAGAAAGCCTGCCCCGAAAAAGTGTTCATCCCTGCTCCCTCGGTCGATTCAACCTGTGGCTGCAACGATTGCAGCTACATGAAATTGAATTCATTACGAAAATTATACTTTTGCCTGAAATACGAACTTCCCGAAATCACCTTATCCAGCGAGGTAATCGAAAAAGCTCGCCAGCCCATCGAAAGAATGCTGGCCCTCTCGTGATTTGTATTCGTTCGTAAAATTTCACAATTTAGGGGCAAAAAAAGAAATGGATTTAAGAGGGATCCTTTTATTTATTTTCTTGGTAAATACGTTGGCCAGTTATTCCCAATCGCGCGAAATTGAAATTTCAACAACGCTTGGAAACATGCGTTTCATTTTGTACGACGATACCCCCTTGCACCGTGATGCTTTTATCGAATTAGCACGATCGGGCCATTTCGATGGTACCTTGTTTTATCGGGTTATAGAGGGTTTCATGATTCAGGGAGGAGCAAAGGATTCGAGAAATGCTCCCCCCGGGAAAAGGATAGGGTACGGAGATCCTACCAAAACAGTGAGCGATGAAATCCTTCCCCATCGGATTTGTAAGAAAGGAGCCTTGTGTGCCCCCAGGCAACCCGATGAGATCAATATTTTCAAACAAAGCGACATTTCTCAGTTTTTTGTTATCCAGGGAAGGCTTTACCGGCCCGGGCAGCTCGATACCATGGAACTGGCTGTGAACCGCCCCATTAGAAGAAAAATTACAGAATCAGTTTATACTCCCGAAAAAAAGGCCTTGTTCAATCAATTGAAAGCCGAAGAAAAATGGGAAGAGGCACGCAGGATGGCTGATGAAATTAAAAGTGAAATTGAAGTTCAATACAACCTTTCACAGAACACCTTGCAATATTCGCCCGAACAACGCGAAGCCTATACCACGGTTGGGGGTTGCCCTGAATTGGACCACGAATACACCGTTTTTGGTGAAATTGTTTCAGGCATTGGGCTGATTGAACAGATCGCTTCGGTAAAAACCGACGGAAATAACCGTCCACTTAGCGATATTGTACTCACCGTGAAAATAATAAAATGAGGATGAAGAAAAGAGTTTTATATTCCCCATATTTACTGATCATTGTATTGATTATCAGTTTTATAGTTTCGTGTAACCGGAAAGAAAAAGAAGTTCAGCAGAAAACAAAGGCTGAAATTGCCCCGGAAACAAAACCCACGGAAGCAAAAAACCAGCTTTCGTTCGAAAACTTATCGCAATCGATTTTCCATATCGAAACATACGAGGGTACGCGAAAATTAGAAAGGGGGAAAGGCTTTTTAGTGGCGCCAGGTGTTATGGTAGCACCCTATTCATTGTTCAGGTCGGCCAGCCATGCGATGATCTCCCCTTATCAGGGGGGTCAAGAACTGAAAATAAGCCACTTCAGGGCCATCGACCGGATTAACGACCTGATCCTCTTGTCGGTCGAAGGTGTTGAGGCTGTACCATTAAAGTTGTACATCCATCCTAAGGTTGAAAATGTAAAAACTTTTCTTCCTGGGAAAAAGAACAACAACACCCTCCCGGTATATTCGGGGAAATGCATGGGAGAACAGGTACAACAGGGAAACCGCTTGTTGTATGTTACCAATTTTATCGATCCCTCGAACCTGGGAATCCCTCTATTTGTTTCCACGGGGGCTGTTTTGGGCATGGGGGTTTTTCGCGAGGTGATGCACGAAAGAACCTACTTTGCCATTCCGGCAAATCAAATAGCAAGCCTTCTGAATTCGGCTAAAGAAAGTCGGCCGCTCACCGCCATGACCAATCCCGATGAGAAACGCAATTCATCGGTAAAGCAAATTATTGTGGAAACTGATTATGGAAACATCGAGATCAAATTGTATAACGAAACCCCGGTGTACCGCGATAACTTTATCCGTTTGGTAGAAGAGCATTTTTACGACAGTTTATTGATCCACAGGGTAATTCGTGATTTTGGCATCCAAACCGGAGCCGCCGATACCCGTTATGCTTTACCTGATGATCCGGTAGGGTGGAAGGGACCGGGCTATACCCTTCCTGCCCATTTTGCCAAAGGGAAATACCATAAACGAGGGGCGATCGGTTCCCCTCGTAAACCCGACGATCGCAACCAGGAGCGCCGTTCCGACGGGTCGCAGTTTTATATTGTAACAGGAAGGAAATATCTCGACGAAGAACTCGACCATTTCGAAAAAGAAAACAAAATCCAATTTACACCCGAACAAAGGGAAGTATACAAAACCATTGGAGGTTCTCCCTATCTCGATGGGGCCTATACCGTTTTTGGCGAAGTGGTTTCGGGCATGGAAGTAGCCGACCGCATTGCAAACATTGCCACCGACATGAACTATCGACCACAAAAAGACATCCGATTAAAAAGGGTAAGGATTATCTATTAATTTCCTTGGAAATCGGTAAGAGCCATTACAGATCATGCTGTAAAACAGCTATTTTCTTTGCTTTCATGATTTTCTGCACTGAAATTTTACCTTGCGACTCATTAATTTTAACGATGATCTGTACTGATTGTTTTTGCTGCTCCTGACTGCAATTATGGTTACATCACCTGCAGTAAAAAATATTCCCGGTTCTCCTTGCTAGTAACAGCGCACTACTGACGATTCTTGTTTGTATCGAAACGAGCTCTTCGCTTTTATTTTTCTCAATGCAGTTTAATATTAAATAGGAAACGCATGAATACTGTCCGTGACCTGATTGTCGAGTTGGCCGAAACCCATGGCCGCTCAAGGGAAAATTTGTTGCCCATCCTACAAGGGGTGGTTGAAAAAGAAAAGTATTTATCCGAGAATTCAATGGTTGATATAGCCCGTGAGCTCGATTTACCTGCCGCAGAGGTGTTTGGTACCGCTACTTTTTATTCGTTCATCGAAACCAAAAAGATGGGCGAATACATCATCAGGGTGTGCAAAACCATTACTTGTTCGATGAAAGGGAAAAACCAGGTTTTGCTTGCAATCAAAGACCAACTCAACATCAATGTAGGAGAAACCACCCCTGACCGAAAGTTTTCTTTGTTGGAAACCAATTGTCTGGGTTGGTGTCATAAAGCCCCGGCCATGCTGATCAACGATGAAGTATATACCGACCTGACTCCCGAAAAAGTACGTATTATTTTAAATGAATACATGAAAAGGCCATGAACACGGAATATCACTTAAAAAGAGCCGATTTCATTTTCAGGAATGAAAACGACTGGGAAAATATCTTGAGAAGGACGTTACAAAAAGAAAAGCAGGAACTGATCAACGAACTGATCAGTTCGGAACTGAAAGGCCGCGGTGGGGCGGGCTTCCCTACTGGCCTGAAATGGAAACTTGCTTCGGAAGACCCATCACCGGTGAAATACGTGATATGCAATGCCGACGAGGGAGAGCCCGGTACCTTTAAAGATAGGGAAATACTCAGCATGGTTCCATTTAAGGTACTGACCGGAATGGCTATTTGTGGCTATATTGTTGGGACCAGTCAATCTTTTATTTACTTAAGGGGTGAATACAAGTTTCTGAAACCCGATCTGATCAAGGCAATCAATGAGTTTGAATACTTCTGTAAAGAAATCAAATTCAATTTCAATAGTAAAATCTTTCTGGGAAGCGGGGCTTATATCTGCGGTGAAGAAACAGCCCTTTTCGAATCGATGGAAGGGAAAAGGGGAGAACCCAGAAATAAACCACCTTTCCCCACAAATCATGGCTACATGGGACATCCAACCGTGATCAACAACGTGGAAACCCTTGCCCATACTTATACCATATTCAAACATGGTTCAAAGAAATTTTATGATCTTGGTGTTCAGTTTTCAAGGGGAACAAAACTTTTTTCTGTTTCGGGCGACACTCCTAAGCCCGGGATTTATGAACTGGAGCTGGGTATGAGCCTTGCCGATTTTGTCGACGACTTTGGTGATGGCGATACCAAAGCTGTACAAGTTGGTGGCGCATCAGGTTTTCTGGTTCCAAGGAAATTATTCAAGGAAACCGCAATTGGTTTTAAGGGGAAGCTTACCGGCATTTCACTGCCCACAGGAGGATCGATGATGCTGTTTAACAGCTCCCGCTCGATGTTCAATGTACTCGATAACTACCTCGAATTTTTCCGTGAAGAATCGTGTGGACAATGCACGCCTTGCAGGGTGGGTTGCCAGCAATTACTGATAGGTATCAAGGCCGTAAAGCAAGGCCAGAAACCCGCGACTTATCTCGACAAGCTGTTGAAACTTACCGAGACCATGCAGGTTACTGCCAAATGCGGGCTCGGACAATCGGTTGCCAATTCTTTTTCCTCAATTGTCGAAAATTTTCGCGAAGAGATGATATACTGAACACTAATACGAAAGTCATGGAAAATAAAGTGAACATCACAATCAACGGCACCGTTTTCGAGGTAAGCGCCGATACTACCATACTCGATGCAGCCCGAAATGCAGGCATCAACATCCCGACCTTATGCTATCATAAGGACCTTTGCGTGGCCGGAAACTGTAGGGTTTGCGTGGTGGAAATTGCAGGGCAAAAAAGGTTATCGGCCGCCTGTGCCACTCCTTGTCAGGAAAACATGGAAATATTTACCAATACGCTAAAAGTACGAAACGCGAGAAAGCATATCATCGAGTTGCTGCTTTCGGAGCACAATGCCGATTGCACCAAATGCTATAAAAATGGTAAGTGTGAATTACAAAAACTGGCTTCCGATTACAAAATTTTATCACAAGATTTCATTGATCTGGTTCCGACAAAAAAATACAGCATCGATATGTTCTCGCCTTCGATCATCAAGGACGACAGCCGATGCATCCGTTGCCAGCGTTGTGTCAGGACCTGTGCCGAACTACAGGGGGTAAATGCTCTTACGGTTTCACGTAAAGGCGATAAAATGAAAATTACCACTTTCTTCGAAAAATCGATGAACGAAGTGGTTTGCACCAACTGCGGGCAATGTGTAAACCATTGACCTACAGGTGCATTGATCGAAAAGAACTACATCGAGGAAGTTTGGGAGGCCATTGCCGATCCAACCAAACATGTGGTAATCCAAACCGCTCCTGCAGTGAGGATCGGACTGGGTGAAGAATTGGGTTTTGATCCGGGTGCACGGGTCACAGGGAAAATGGTGGCTGCACTTAAGATGCTGGGTTTCGACTCGGTACTCGACACCGATTTCACGGCCGATTTAACCATTGTTGAAGAAGGCACCGAATTGTTGACCCGCTTGAAAAAAGCGCTGGTCGACAAAGACGAAACGGTAATACTTCCCATGGCCACTTCCTGCTCACCCGGTTGGATCAAATACATCGAGCATCTCTATCCTGAATATCTGGGAAATTTGTCGACTTGTAAGTCGCCTCAACAAATGTTTGGTGCTTTGGTTAAAACCTATTATGCCAAAGCGCATAACCTCGATCCCGAAAAGATTGTTTCGGTTTCGGTAATGCCCTGCACTGCCAAGAAATTTGAAGCCTATCGACCCGAGATGCATGCCTGCGGTTACCGCGATGTTGATTTCGTTCTAACTACCCGCGAATTGGCCATCATGATCAAACAAGCTGGTATTGACTTTCTCAAACTCGATGATCAACATTACGACCGGCTCATGGGTGAATCGACCGGCGCGGCTGTAATTTTCGGGGCCACTGGTGGGGTAATGGAAGCAGCCTTGCGTACAGCATACGAAATTGTTACGGGGCGTGAAGTACCCTTCGATGGACTTAACATTATCCCTGTCAGGGGTATGGAGGGTGTCCGTGAAGCCAGCATCAAAATTGAAAATCCGCTTAAAGCATGGTCGTTTCTCGATGGTGTGGAATTAAAATGCGCTGTGGCACATGGGCTTGTCAATGCTAAAAAAATAATGGATGCAGTAAAGAACAAGCAAGTCAATTATCATTTTATTGAAGTTATGGCCTGTCCAGGTGGCTGTTTGGGTGGGGGAGGGCAACCCATACCAACCAATCCAGAAGTCAGGGGAAAGCGAGCTGAGGCAATTTATGCCGAAGATGCAGGCATGCCCATCCGAAAGTCGCACGAAAATCCGGAAGTGAAGAAAATTTACAAAGATTTTCTGGGTGAACCCAATTCTCATCGTGCGCATGAACTGTTGCACACAACATACGTGGTCCGCAACCGATATTAAAAGCAGGGGCTTTGGATTTCCGTCCAAAGCCCTTGTTTTATCTGATCTATAAGATACTTAAAATGTTCTGAACCATTCAATACTGCCCAGCATGGCAGGCGCAAAAGCGGTAACATGATTTAAACCAGGAAATTGTACTGACTTGATATTTGTACTTGAACCAGCTGCCTGGAATTCGAGGATCATGTTCAGACTCAGCTGAGCAGGAATCCAAACATCGTTTTGCCCGTAATAGAAGGTCAGTTTGCTCTTCAGGGGCCAGGCCGAAATGCTGTTTTCGGACAATGCTGTTTTCAATGAAGCATATACTGCATTTGATTGATAGATCTCGTTATCCAAAAAATCGGTCGACAGAAGGCTCCCCAAATATTCAGGGAAAAGGGAATTGATTTCCGAAGCCGTTTTGTTACCATCGATCACTCCAGGGACCAATGAGGCAATATCTTCCTTGAAAATTGAATTATAGGGTGTGGTAAGCCCTGCATACTTAGAAAACGATTCGGTAAGGTAAGCCAGGTACCAAGGTTGTTCAAAACGTCCTTCATAATTCATCCGGTTCACGATCCAATCGCGATAGGCAGTCAAGTTGTAAGCACCTGCTCCACAAGTAGTAGCAGTAACAATAATGTCGGAATTAGCACTATTGTTCTCGATTGCACTTAAGGTAGCCAGGGTAGCGCTTCCTCCTTGAGAATAACCCGTAAGGAATAATTTATCGTTCCATTTAACCGGGCTTTCCAGTCCGATGAACTCTTTCGAGGCTCTGATGAAATCAAGAATTGCATTGGTAGTATATTCTTTGTGCATGTATGGGTGAAAATACTGTTGCGATTCGCCAAAACCAATATAGTCGGGCATTAGCACAATCATTCCGGTACTTGCAAGATAAGCAATCAAGGCATTTGCCTCGAAAAGTGGAGAAACCGAGGGAGCCTCGCTTTTTTTAGCAATGGTACCATGCTGATAACTCATCATGGGAAAACTTTCCTTTTTTTCAATGGAGATGGGTACACACATCAAGCCCGATGCTCTGACCGAGTCGCCCCTGAACAAGGTTTTGTATTTCACCCGATACAATTTTATGTCGTATTTCACCATGTTGACCAGGCTGGTGTATTTATCGGCATTGCCCGGATCGACTAAAGCCAATGCGCCGATTACGCCCTTAATTGTGCTTGCTGTTACAGGAGTTGGAGGCACAAATTCCTCGCTGTTGATCCATTGTTTTTGTTTAATTTTCATGCTGGGGTCATCTTCATCGCAACTTGTAAAAGCTAACGATACCATGAAAACGGCTAACAATAACCAGTTTAATTTAATAATCTCTCTCTTCATTTCCTCTCTACTTTAATTAGATACTTTTTTGTATTATGCTTTTAAAATGTCGTCAATTTCAGCGAGTTCCTCCCTCGAGAACAACATGTAATCGAGTGTTCCTAGGTTCTCCTCCAATTGTTTGACCGAACTGGCCCCAATCAACACTGAGGTAACCCGTGTATCTTTAAGCAACCAGGCCAATGCCATCTGGGCCAACGATTGCCCCCTGGCTTCGGCGATACTGTTCAATGCTTTTACTTTATGAATGGCCGCTTCAACCTGATCGGTTTTAAGGAAGCCCCATGATTTGGCAGCTCTTGAGTTGGCAGGGATGCCATCGAGGTATTTGTCGGTAAGCAAGCCTTGGGCCAAAGGGGAAAACGCAATCAAACCTACCCCATTTTCTTCGAGGGTGTCGAGCAGTGCTTCTTCGGGCAGCCTAACGAACATCGAATATTTTGCCTGGTGAATGAGGCAAGGGGTACCTAATTCCCTGAGGATCCGTAAGGCTTCGGCGGCTTCCTCGGCTGGATAGTTCGAAAGTCCCACATAAAGTGCTTTTCCCTGCCGTACAATTAAATCGAGTGCCATCATGGTTTCTTCGAGGGGGGTTTCTGGGTCGGGCCGGTGGTGGTAGAACAGGTCAACATAGTCGAGGCCCATTCTTTTAAGGCTTTGGTCGAGGCTCGAAACTAGGTATTTCTTCGATCCCCAGTCGCCATAAGGCCCATCCCACATGAAGTACCCTGCTTTTGTCGAAATAAACAATTCGTCACGATAGGGTAGCAAATCCTGTTTGAGTATTTTCCCGAAATTGGCTTCTGCGGATCCCGGGGGTGGTCCATAATTGTTGGCCAAGTCGAAATGCACCATTCCTGAATCGAAAGCTTTCAAAACAATTTCACGGCTGGTTTCAAAAACATCCACTCCCCCGAAGTTATGCCAAAGTCCAAGGGATAAAACAGGAAGTTTAATACCCGAATTTCCGCATCTTTTGTAGATATCGGTTTCGTATCTTCTTTTATCCGGTTGATAAATCTCCATGTCCAGCTAATTAATTCTTAGTGCTTCAAAAATACAACAAAGAATTGTTTTAGCGCTATCTTTTGGATTTCAACATAAAGGTTTCTTATCTTTACATCTTAATTTTTTAATAATGGGAAAGACTGATTTTAAACCAGGCACGATGATTTACCCCCTCCCGGCTGTGCTGGTATCGTGTGGTTCAACACCCGAAGAATATAACCTGCTTACCATTGCATGGACCGGCACAATTTGTAGCGATCCGCCAATGTGTTATATATCAGTAAGAAAGGAACGTCATTCTTATGAAATTATCGAACGAAACCGGGAGTTTGTGATCAACCTCACCCACGAGAAACTGGCCAGGGAAACCGATTGGTGTGGCTGTCGTTCGGGTAAGAAATTCAACAAATGGAAGGAGATGAATCTTACCCCCGGTGAAGCAAAAGTGGTTAAAGCTCCCATTGTAAACGAATCGCCGGTTAATATCGAATGTGTGGTAAAGGATACTTTAGAACTGGGTACCCATACGATGTTCATTGCCGAAGTGGTGAACGTAAGAATCGATAACGAGTATCTTGACCCTGATAGTGGAAAGTTTGCAATTGAAGGTACCAAACCCTTGGTTTATTGTCATGGTGCTTATTTTAAAATGGGTAAAAAGATTGGAAAATTTGGCTGGTCGGTCGAGAAAAAAAAGAAAAGGAAAAAAGAATAAATGCAAAATGAAAGTAAAAAAAGGAGTTATCATACTGGCAATGTGCTTTTTTGCAGCATTTAATACATTCGGAAACATGGAAAACTACGCTACCAACCCTTTGCTTGGCCCATTCGGAACCCCTTATGAAACCGTTCCTTTTGATAAGATCAAGCCCCGTCATTTTCAACCCGCCTTTAAAGCAAGCATCAAAGATGCCGACAGAGAGTTTAAGGCACTGATCAATCAAAAAGATGCGCCCACTTTCGAAAATACCTTGCTGCCTTTTGAAGAAAAGAGCGAGGAACTAACACGCCTGGGGATGATCCTTTTCAACCTGAATTCGGCTGAAACCAACCCTGAAATCCAGGCGGCAACTCAGAAAGTTTCCCCCATCCTGACTAAATTCATGGGGAAACTTATGCTGAATAAAAAGTTTTTTAGAAGGGTTGAAGCCATTTACAACCAACGAAATGAAACCCAACATACCCCGGAAGAAATCAGGTTGATCGAAACGACCTATCAAACCATGAAACGAAACGGGGCAGACCTTGGATTTTTTAAAAAATTCAGGCTGATCGCCCTCCAGATGAACCTCTCCAAACTCAACCTGAAATTCAACGAGAACATCCTTTCTGAAACCAATGGTTTTGTACTGCATATTACGGATGAAAACGAACTGGCCGGTTTGCCCGAAGCCGATAAGGAAGCCGCTGCACTTGCAGCAAAAAGCAAAGGCATGGAGGGATGGATATTTACCCTCCACTACCCAAGCTATGGCCCCTTCATGAAGTTTTCTGACAATCGTGAACATCGCGAAACCCTTTATATGGCTTACCTGTCGAGGGGAAACCAAGGGAACAGCAACGACAATAAAAAGCTGATACATAAAATTGTTAACCTGAGGCTCAAGCAAGCACAATTGCTAAAATACGAGAATTATGCCCAGTATGTGCTTGAAGAACGCATGGCAGAAAACCCTGAAAAGGTAAATCAGTTTTTGAATGAACTACACAATGAATCGAGGCCGGTTGCAGAAAAAGAGTTGGCCGAACTCGAAGAATTTGCGGCCAATTCAGGTTTTACTGAAGAATTAATGCCGTGGGATTTTTCCTATTACAGCGAAAAATTAAAAAACAACAAATTCGGGTTCGATGAAGAAATGGTTAAGCCATATTTCAAACTCGAATTGGTTATCGACGGTGTTTTCGGTTTAGCAAGCAAGTTATATGGCCTTACTTTCAAACAGGTCAATAATATATCGGTTTATCATCCCGAAGTAAAAACCTACGAGGTTCTCGATAGCGATGGCTCATTCCTGGCTGTGCTGTATGCCGATTTCTTCCCGCGTGAAGGAAAACAGGGCGGTGCCTGGATGACCGAATATCGTTCGCAGTCGAATATAAAGGGACAGATGAAACGGCCCCACATCTCTATTTGTTGTAATTTTACCAAACCCACCGAGACTCAACCCTCGTTGCTCACCTTTTACGAAGTCAATACCTTTTTACACGAATTTGGCCATGCCCTTCATGGAATGTTGGCCAACACGGTGTACCCCTCGCTTTCGGGCACCAACGTATACCGCGACTTTGTAGAGTTGCCTTCGCAAATAATGGAAAACTGGGCCATCCAAATCGATTGGCTGAAAGAATTTGCCGTTCATTATCAAACCGGTGAGGCCATGCCCGAGGAGCTTCTGAACAAACTGATCGCAGCTAAGAATTTCCAAACCGGATACGCTACCCAACGGCAGTTGTCGTTTGCCATCAGCGATATGGCCTGGCATACCCTTACCAACCCCTTCAAGGACCTTGTTGTGCTGTTCGAACGAAAAATAACTGAAAAAACGCGGTTGCTGCCTTATGTCGAAGGAACCAGTTTCAGTACTTCATTTTCCCATATCTTTGCCGGTGGTTACGCCTCGGGCTATTACGGCTACAAATGGGCCGAGGTACTCGATGCCGATGCCTTTTCCCTCTTCGAAGAAAATGGGATCTTCGACAAGGAAACGGCGAAACGCTTCCGGACTGAAATTTTGGAAAAAGGAGGCACGGTGCATCCCATGGAGTTGTATCAAAACTTCCGCGGAGCTGAACCCTCGATCGAACCCTTGCTGATCAGGAGCGGATTAAGAAATTAATTGATTTCATGAACGAGAAGAAATCAACCCAATCTGCATTGCTCCAGCGGCTTCATGAAATTATTTATGAAAGCGACACCCGTGCCGGAAAATTATTCGACATCTTGCTCTTGTTGGCCATAGTGCTAAGTGTAATTGTGGTACTTCTCGAAAGTGTGCATTCAGTTCATGATTATTCTCCCAAATTTTTTGTATCTGTTGAATGGTTTTTTACCATCTTGTTTTCAATTGAGTATATAATTCGGCTTATTTGTGTTAAGAAGCCAATTAAATATGTTATAAGCTTTTTTGGGATTATCGACTTATTGTCGATCCTGCCTACCTACCTGAGTCTTTTTATTGGTGGGGCACAAGCGCTTATGGTAATCCGAATTTTAAGGCTCTTGCGGATTTTCAGGGTTTTCAAACTTCCTAAGTTTCTTAACCAAGGGCATATGATCCTCGAATCGTTGAAAGCCAGCAAGGAAAAAATTTATGTTTTTGTCTTTTCAGTATTGCTCCTGACTTTTGTTTTTGGAGCCATCATGTACTTCATCGAAGGAAAAAGCAACCCGGGGTTCGATAACATTCCCCGCAGCATTTATTGGTGTATCGTAACCATGACCACCGTAGGATATGGCGACATTTCACCACAAACCCCATTGGGTCAATTCCTTGCTAGTGTGTTGATGATTTTTGGTTACGCCATTATCGCGGTTCCCACGGGCATAGTTACTGCCGAGATGATCAAGAAGATCAGGCACCCGGCGCACATCTCGGGACAGGTATGCCGAAGTTGCAACCGCGAAGGCCACGATCACGACGCGCTGTACTGTAAATATTGTGGCGACAAGCTGTAACATCCTGTTCATTTCCTGTTTACTTTTGCTCTTAACTAACCAAAACACATAATAATGAAAAGCATTGTCTATGCTGTATTCGTTGTTTTCCTTAACCTATACTTTTTCGTTCCACTCAGCGCCCAAAATGTGCTGCAAACCTTTTCAGAACAGAACGATCCAGATGAATACTATTTTGGTTGTTCCGTATCGAATGCCGGCGATGTGAACGGCGACGGATTCGACGACCTGATCGTGGGCGCACTCGATGAAAAGAATTTCACCGGACGTGTTTACCTCTTTTATGGAGGTGAAGTAATCGATGATATTCCCGACCTCATCATGAGCGGAGAAGCAAGTAACCATTATTTCGGACGCTCGGTTACCAATGCAGGCGACCTCAACGATGATGGCTTCGACGATGTGGCCATCGGCGCTGATGGAGGCAGTAAGGTTTATGTTTATTTCGGTGGCACCAATATGGATAATGTGGCTGATTTAATCCTTGCCGGAGAAAATAAAGGCGATTATTTCGGGCTGGATATTGCAGGTGCAGGCGATGTAAACAACGATAGTATTCCTGATTTGCTGGTTGCTGCTTTCGGATTCAACAATAGCATGGGCCGGGTTTATCTCTTTCAGGGGGGAAGCAACATGGACAGCATCCCGGAAGTCATCTTCACCGGGGAAACCACCGGATCGCGTTTTGGATCCTCGGTTTCGACTGCTGGAGATGTTAACAACGACGGCTTTGATGATGTGCTAATTGGTGCTAACTTATACAACTCGGGATACGGACGTGCTTACCTCTTTTTGGGTGGTGCAACCATGAATAATACAGCCGATCTTATTTTTACGGGAAATGCTGCCGTAAGCTACTTAGGATCGGTATGCAACGCCGGCGACCTCAACCACGATGGATTCAGTGATTTCATGATCGGTGCTTATGGTTTCAATTCCAATACCGGAAAAGTTGATATTTTCTTTGGAAGCAGCCCCTTGAACAATATAGCCGACCTTACGCTGAGCGGACAGCATGCAGATGACCGTTTTGGCAGTAAATTACAAAATGCCGGCGATGTAAACGGCGATGGTTTTAACGAGCTGCTGATCGGCGCACCCGGTTTCCATTCGTTTTTAGGGCGTATGTACCTTTACCTTGGCAGTGCCAGTTTTGACCTTTCTACCGATTATACGATCGATGGAAAATCAGGACACGGAAGAATGGCCAGCTCCTGTAAAGGCCAAATCGATGCCAACCACGACGGACTGGATGAAATCTTTTTCGGCTCGGTTGATTACAATAATAGAGGTGAAGCTTTTTTATACGATTTCAGCACGGTAAGCCCTCAATCGGATGTAACCGACACCACCTTGTCGGCAACAAGTACCAACCCATGTTTTAACGCCTTCAAACTTGTCGAAGTTGCTGGCAAAAACAGGATGGTTACGGTTCAGTCAGGGGCCGTTTCCGATTTCATAGCAGGTCACACGGTACGGTTTCTTCCGGGTTTTTGGGCTCAGGCAGGCAGTACGGTGCATGGATATATCACCACCGACAGTACCTTTTGCGATGGAAAGTTTGAAAAGAGCTTGCTTGTGAACGCTTTCAAACCTGAAAATGCTGAAATTTCAATTTTTTCTGATAATGAATTGGAAATAAATGCCCGATGGGTAAAAGTTTATCCGAACCCCAGCAAGGGAAGGTTCACGATTGAGTGCAACAAAATAAGTCAAACTGCTCATATGACCCTATTTAACCAGCTTGGCAAGTTGGTTTATCTATCCGACTTTGACACAAGCCACCCTTACTTAACCGAACTTTCCGGTTTGCAGCCAGGCTTGTATTACCTTCTTGTTCGCGATATGGATGGCCATTTTTCCTCTAAATTAATAATAACCAATAACTAAAACGAAAAGCAATGAATCTGAATATTTCATTCCCGCAAACTGATAGGCAGAACAAACCTGTTTTTCAATGGGCTGCACCATTACAATATCGCTTGTTCGTAAAACAAAAAATGTGTTTTATTTTCAGCCTGACCTTCGTGTTCTTTTTTCTTTTTACCCATTTCGGGCCAGTGCAAGCACAAACACCCACCATGCAGGTGGCTTGCGGTCTCGACGGAGGAGAACTTGAGTACATTAACCTGGTAAAAAAGTATCCTGAATGGTTTTATAGCCAATCGAATACCTGGAACGGTGGCCGGATTACTACAGATTATCATTTTGGAGATTATAACGGAGACATCCTCGATATCATTCCAAACCAGCTTCCTTTAACGACCGATGGAAGCTATTACCCACATCATGTACCGATTATCGACAGCCATGGCAATGAAATCTATCCTGAACTCTGGCTTTTTTTGAATGAAAACGGAAGCCACACCGTGCTTGCCGATGGAACCGGGACTTTATCGTTCGTGAATGTCGAATCTGAACATCTTCACATTGATTCGGCACAGTATCGGTTCACCAACGGTATCCAATTCACTGTTGAGGCCACCGGGCTTACTGTCCCCGACAATTCGGGCTATCCGGCCACTACCGGCAGCGGGCCTAACGGGTTTGGAAATACCCGATTTTGGATCCGGATTGAATACAGCGATTCATTAAACCCGGTCAGGAACATCAGGGTACTACCGCCCGATTATACCGATGCGCAAGGGGTAAACCACCATTTCATCGATGAATATACAACACGAAAATTTCATCCCAAGTTGATCGACGATTTGCAGAAATACTCTGCTTTTCGTTGCATGGACTTGTGTCACACCAACAACAGCGAAACCCGGTACTGGAAACAAACCCGGCAGGAAAACGAACTGGGTTCGGGCAGCATTCCTTATCTCGATATGATTGACCTTGCCAACGAGGCCAATAGGGATATTTGGCTCAACCTGCCTCACCTGGCTTCAGGTGGTTTTGCCGATACCCTGGCCAACCTGATAAAAGAACGCCTGAATCCCGGGTTAAAAGCCTACATCGAATATTCGAACGAAGTTTGGAACATCATGTTTAACCAAAGTTCGTGGGCCGATCAACAAGGGAGGATGTTGGGTTGGGACGATTTTGCCGGGGGACGGTTTTATGCGCGCAGGAGTGGTGAACTATTTAACCGGTTCGAAAATGTATTTGCCAACGAACGCAACCGGGTGGTCTTCGTATGCGCTTGGCAAATGGGGTTTGGTAATGAATTTTTAGGCGATGCTTACAACGATCCACTGATTAATTTAACGGGTACCAAACCCGATGCTTTTGCCGTTGCCCCTTATTTTTACAGGGTTTATACCCAGCCCGACATCGGGGTAATCGGCGAATGTCTCTGGCAGCACTGCGACTCGTGCGTGGCGACCAATGTTCCTTCCGTTCAGCAGATACTCGACGACCTTACCTACTCCGTGCGCAACGATGTTGCCAGTGGCTTGATAGGATCGATGGCTGGCCCCAGAAAATATCATATTCCCCTGATTAATTACGAAGGCGGACCCCATGCTGTAGGTTCGTATGGCGCCGAAAATTCGTGTGAACTCACCGATAACCTGACAAAAGCAAACCGGAGCAGCGAGATGGAACCCTTGTACACCGAATGGATGGATACCGTAGAGGCTTC